>PMCG01000337.1:0-9078 GCA_003155335.1 Acidobacteriota bacterium | reverse complement strand
ACGGACGTCAACCCGCGCACGGCGTCGTCGGGGCGCACGTCCAGAGCCAACACTGCGGCCAACGCGGCCAGGAGATTCTCGACGTTGAAGTTGCCGAGCAGCGGGGAAGCGATCTCGAACACGCCGACTGGCGTCCGCGCCTTGAAGCGTGTGCCGTCGAGCGAAAGCGTGAGGTCCTCTGCGACGAAGTCGGCGCGCCGAGTGAGCGAATAGGTCCAAACCCGCGCGCGCGTGCTCGCCGCCAATTGGGAGGAGCGATCGTCGTCGGCGTTGAGCACCGCCGTGCCGTCCGCGCGCAGGTTCTGCTCGAAGAACGTGCGCTTGGCGGCGAAGTAGCTCTCCATGTCGCCGTGGAAATCGAGGTGATCGCGCGTCAAGTTGGTGAAGACCGCCACGCGGAAGGGGCAGCCGAAGACGCGTTTGAGCGCCAGAGAATGGGACGAAACCTCGAGCACGGCTGCGCGGCAACCGACGGCCACCATCTCTCGAAAGAGCGCGTGCAGGTCGGCGGACTCGGGCGTCGTGCGCGTCGCATCGAGAACACGTTCTCCGATGCGGTACTGAACCGTGCCGATCAGGCCGGTCGTCACGCCAGCCGCGCGCAGGGCCGCATCAATCAGGAAGGCGGTCGTGGTCTTGCCGTTGGTTCCCGTGACGCCGACCAGGCTGAGAGCGTTGGCTGGCTGGCCTTGGATCGCGCTGGAGAGCACTGCCAGCGCCTCGCGTGCGTCGGCCACGCGGATCCAAGCTCCGTCGTCCTGGGGCGGCATCTCGGAAACGATGACGGCGGCGCCCTTGCGTCGCGCGGCCTCCACGAAACGATTGCCGTCGGTGACCTGGCCGCGGATGGCGACGAAGAGCGAGTCGGGCTGCACCTTGCGGGAGTCATAGACAACCTGTGCGATCGGTCGTGCGGGATCCCCTCGCCACTCGATCGCCTCCAGTTGCGCCAGCAGCTCTCCCAGGGTCATGTGCCCTCGCCCCGCGGTGGCGCAGCGGCGATTTGCGCCGAGCGCCCCAGCGCCAAGGTACACGTCACGCCAGGTTCGATGGCAGCGCCAGGCGCGGGGTTCTGCGCCGCGACCCTGCCCGAGCCTGTCAGCGCTACGACCAGTCCCAAGTGCGCCGCGATCGCCGAGGCTTCCCGCGCGGAGAGGCCCCGGAGGTCCGGCATCGTCGCGGGTGCGTCGGCGGACGAAGCCTGAGGCACCGGCGCGCTGGCATCCGTCGCGGGGTGGTAGGCCGCTGGCAAAGCCCCCTCATACGCCGAGCCAGCCACGCGGATGAGATGGCCCGCGTCGTCCGGCGGCACGGCCAGCCGTCTCAGGGCCGCCTGGGCGACGCGCGCAAAGACCGGCGCTGCCACCTCGCCACCCTGGTTGTTCGGCCCCCGCGGCGTATCGAGCGATACGAGGATCACGAGCTCGGGTCGCTTGGCCGGGACGAACCCGACGAACGAGGCGACGTGATCGTCTTGCGAGTAACGACCGGTGTTGTCGATCTTCTGGGCCGTACCTGTCTTGCCCGCGACGACATACCCCGGCACAGCCGCGCGCTGGCCGGTGCCGTAGCGCACCACACCGGTGAGTATCTCCGTCAGCACGTCGGCTGTCTCCGGTTCGACCACCCGCCGCACGGCGATGGGCTTGAAAGCGCGCACGACGTTGCCTGCGCCGTCTTCGATCTGCCGTACGATGAGCGGCTTCATCAGGTAGCCGCCGTTGGCTACCGCACCAACAGCGGCCGCCATCTGTAGCGCGGTGATGCCGATCTCCTGCCCAAAGGAGATCGACGCCAGCGAGAGCGGGCTCCACTTCGACAGCGGCCGCAGAAGACCGCCGGATTCGCCCGGCAGCCCCACGCCTGTGGGAGCGCCAAAGCCGAAGGCGCGCACGTAGCGCTCGAGATTCTCGCGGCCCAGTCGCTGCGCCACGCGGATGACGCCGACGTCGCTCGACTTGGCAATGACGTCGCGGAAGCGCAGCTTGTCGTGAGGCGAGAGATCGTTTATACGCTGCCCGGCGACCTCGATCGACCCGCCGCCACAGTCGATGACCTCGTCCGGGGTGACGACGTGCTCCTGCAGCGCTGCCGCGGCTGTGATGATCTTGAAGATGCTGCCGGGTTCGTAGGAGTCCGCAACGGCGCGGTTGCGCCACTGCGAGGGATCGTAGGTCCCGAAGACGTTGGGGTTGAACGTCGGTCTGTTGGCCAAAGCCAATATCTCGCCAGTGCGCGGGGCCAGCACCACGACCACTCCGCCGACTGAGCGCGTCTCGCGCACGGCCTGTTCGAGCTCGCGCTCGGCCGCATACTGGATCGCCTCGTCGAGCGTCAGCACGACCGTGTGGCCGTCGGTAGAGGGCTTTTCCGTGTGCCCCACCGGTCGGCGACGCGCGTCGGTGCGCACGACGACCTTGGCCGCGCGCCCGCGGATGACGTCGTCCAGGGCGTACTCAATGCCCCACATGCCTG
The DNA here is from genome assembly GCA_003155335.1 of Acidobacteriota bacterium. GTDB lineage: Bacteria > Acidobacteriota > Vicinamibacteria > Fen-336 > Fen-336 > FEN-336. The sequence continues at coordinate 6,603 of PMCG01000337.1, read as the reverse complement.
TGTTGTCGGTGCCGGCGTAGCCGATCACGTGCGCGGCCAGCTCCCGCTTCGGGTAGTAGCGCCGGTTCTCGGTGAGAAAGCCGACGCCGTCAAGCTCCAACGCACGCACCGCGAGGGCCTGACCAGGGTCGACCTTTCGCCTGACCCACACGAACGCGCGGTCGCGGCGTAGCTGCGCTGCCAGTTCGTGCCGTTCGCTGGCGCTCAGGCTCAGTGCACGTGCCAGCACCGTGGCCTCGCCATCCGCATCGCGGATGCTCTGCGGCTCGGCGTGGATGCTCTCGGCATCGACGGAGACGGCTAGCTGCCGGCCGTTTCTGTCCAGGATTGCGCCGCGGCGTGGCGCCAAGTTGACTGTGCGCTCGCTCTGTCGCGCCGCGCGGATCTCATAGGCATTGTGCTCCAGCACCTGTATCTGGAACAGACGCAGCGCGATGAACACGCCCCAGAGGCCCAGCAGCAGGGCCAGGAGCATGAAGCGCAGCTGCAGCTGCCGCTCGACAGGCGGCCGCTGTGCCGGCGCGGCGGCTTCGGGCGCGGGTCGTTCTGGAGCGCTCCCGCGCATCTCAGTTCTCCACGCCGTCACGCCCGCGGCTGGCGGTAGCGAGCTGGACACCGTCGGGCTTCTGCGACACCTCGACGACGACGACGCGCTCCGTAGGCGGCGGGCTCATCTTCAGGTCTCGCGTAGCGATCGCCTCGACACGGCGCAGGTCCTCAAGCGCCGCCTTCTCGAGCCGCAGCTTGCGATTCTGCTCGAGCAGTTGCTCGCGCTCTTGTTGCGAGCGTTCGACGACCGCGGAGGTCTGGCGGGCGGCGAAGTGTGGCCAGGCGTAAAGCGCCAGCGCTGTGACGAGGGTCCCGATCAGCAGCACCAACGACCACAGATCGCGGCTCATGCGCGGATCAACTTCGCGCACAACGCGCGAGTTGTCCACGGGTCGGAAGACCCCGTGCGTGCCGCCGAGGGGGTCCCAGCTCATGCTGCGCTCCGTTCGGCGGCACGCAACCGGGCACTGCGGCAGCGCGGATTGGCCTGAACCTCCGCCGGCGTGGGACGCAGCGGCTTGCGCGTGAGCAGCCGCAGCTCTTCTCGCGCCAAGGCGGCGAAGGTGTGCTTGACCTCGCGGTCCTCGAGGCTGTGGAAGGAGATCACCACAATGCGACCGCCTGGCGCCAAGCAGCGCGCGAGCGACGCGATGGCCGCGCTGAGACCATCGAGCTCACCGTTCACGCGGATGCGCAGGGCCTGGAAAGTACGCGTGGCCGGATCGATGCCGCCGTGACGCGGCCCGCGCACCACGCTGCGCACGATGCCGGCGAGCTCGACCGTGCTGGTGATGCGCGCCCGACGCCGCGCCGTCACGATCGCGCGGGCGATTCGCCGCGACCTCGGCTCCTCGCCGAATCGAAAGATCAGATCNNCCCAGGTCGAGGAGAATGCCGTCCACACGCTCATCTGCCAGCAGGCTCGGCACCTCGCGAAAATCGGCGTGAGCGAAGCGCACGCGCGGGCCAGCGAACGCGAGACGCTCCCGGGCCCGAGCGAGCGATTCCGCGTCGCGATCCACGGCGAGCAGGCGGCCATCCGGAGCGCTGCGCTCCAAAATGGGTGCGGCATGCCCAGCGAGGCCGACCGTGCCGTCCACGTACGCACCACCGCGCCTCACGGCAAGGGCCTCCAGCACCTCGGCGAGCAGTACCGGCTTGTGGCGCGGCTCCACATCAGATCCCGTATTCCGCGAGGATGCGGCCATCCTCGTCGGTGAACGGCTCCCTCTTGAACAGCCGTTCCTGGAGCCGTTTCTGATTCCACACCGCCAGATAGTTCTGGAGACCCAGGACGCTCACGTCGCCTGACATGGCCGCCATTTCACGCAGCATCTGAGGTAGGAGAACCCGGCCCTGACGATCGATCGTCACGACCTGGCCGAAGAAGTTGACGCGATCCAGGAAGCGGTTCTTCGAGGGGTGCGTGGAGGGCACGGCCGCGAGCCGGCGCTCGACCTCCAGCCACACGGACATCGGGTAGAGACGGACGAACTCACCGGTCACGCTCGTCACGAACAGCTCTGAGCCGTACTGCGTGCGCAGTTGCGACAGGAAACCGTTGGGGATCTTGAGTCGGCCCTTCGCGTCGACGCGCGCAGGATGGTTGCCTCTGAGCATCACAAGCGTGCCTGCGCCGTCCGCCGGCCCGGCGTCGGGAGGGGGCAATTCGGGCACATGGCGACCACTTTTTTCCACAGATTCCCACCGGGAGTCTACGGCTCTGCCGGGCAGGGTGTCAAGGCGAAAATGAAGGAGGAACTAGGCTTCGCCTGTGGACCGGGGTCCAGCCGAACCCCCTGGCGTGGTGCGGGGTCGCGGCCAGGGCACATCGAGCGAGACGTCGTCGAGAAGCCGTTCGGAATCGCGGAGGAACCTGGTCCAGCGGTCAGGCGCCCAAATCTCGAAGCGCTCGACAACGCCGACAACCACGGCCTCGCGTTCGAGTCCGATTGCCGCGCGGAGCACCGCAGGCAGCCGAATTCGGCCCTGAACATCCATCTCGCAGTCGACTGCGTGGCTGGCCAGGACACGTGCCAAAGCCTTGACTGGCTTACTGAAAGGCGGCAGACCGCTGAGCTGCGCCTCGAGCCGGGCCCACTCGTCGGGTGGGTAGGCGGCGAGGCAGTCGTCGAGCAGCGTCACGACTAGGCGTCGGGTCGAGCGCTCGCCGGCGAGCTGTCGCCGGAAGGCGGCCGGGACTGGCAGACGCCCCTTCGGGTCGATCCGGTGATGGTAGGTCCCCTTGAACACCACCGGAAGTCTTCCACATTTTCTTCCACTTTTCCACACNNTGGCCCGGTTGAGCTAGCATCCTGAGCGGGACTCCGGCATGGACGCCCTGGATCGGACACGCTCGTCGCCCGCGTTGCGGTACCTGGAGACTCGCACTGTCGACGGTGTGAAGTTCGGGCTCGAGACCGTGCGCGCTCTGCTGGATGCACTCGGGCGCCCCGAGGCGGCCTATCCTGTCCTGCTGGTCGCTGGTACGAATGGCAAGGGCTCCGTCGTTGCGCTTGTCGACTCGATCCTCCGGGCCGCGGGACGCAGGGTCGCTCGCTACACGTCGCCTCACCTCGTGCGCCTCAACGAGCGCTTCGCGATCGACGGCGCGGAGATCACCAATGCGGAGCTGGATGCGGCGATCGAGACCGTACGCGACTTGGCCGAGGACCTCATTCGGCAGAGCGTGATCAGCGCACACCCGACCTTCTTCGAGATCCTCACCGTCGCCGCCTTCTACTACTTCCGGCAACAGCGCGCTGAGATCGCCGTCGTCGAGGTCGGAATGGGCGGGCGGTTGGACGCGACCAACGCCAGCGAGCCCCTAGTCTCCGCGATCGTGACCGTGGATCTCGATCACGAGAAGTACCTGGGGGACACGCTCGACCTCATCGCGCAGGAGAAGGCCGGCGTCCTAAGGTCTGGCCGCACAACTGTCGTCGGCCGGCTGGGGGATCTCGCGCTTGGAGCGGTGCAGCGCGAGGCCGAGAAGGTCGGAGCGCGCCTTGTGCGCGCGCTGCAGGAGACTGCCGTGGAAGAGCGTGGGGCTGTTCTTGACGTCCGCACGCCGCGTCGGCACTACCGCGGCCTCCAGCCGATGCTCGGCGCACATCAGCGCGACAACCTGATCGTCGCGCTCAGGCTGCTCGAGGCGGCTGAAGACGCCGGCCTCGCGCTTGATCGCGAGGCGCTGTCCATCGGCGTGGCCGCCACGCGCTGGCCAGGACGGCTGGAGTGGCTGCCGACATCGCCGCGCCTGCTCCTGGACGGCGCCCACAATCCAGCCGCGGCTGCCGCGCTCGCCAACTTCCTAGCGACCGCACCGCCTTTCGTGCTCGTCTTCGGGGCGATGCGTGACAAGGATGTTGCAAGCCTGGCGCAGAGCCTCTTCCCCAGGGCGCGCGAGATCGTCCTCACCTCCTCCGACACCGCTCGCGCTGCAACGCCCGATGAGATCGCTGCACGCTGCGGGCCGTTGGCCGAGCGAGCTCACCGTCGTGCGGCATCGGGCGAGGCACTGGCGCTCGCGCGCGAGCTCGTCCGCCCCGGCGAGACAATTGTCGTGACCGGAAGCCTCTACCTCGTCGGCGAAGTGCGCGCGGCGGCTTGCGCGGCAGGCCAAATGCCCACCGCCGAGGCGTCCCGCGACGCGTGTCGTAGCCTTGACTCGCTGCGCGGCAGAGCGTAGCATCTCACCCATTGTGTCGCCGCCGGAACGCACTCGACGAGCACCGCAGTGAGACGGCGCGGCCTTGTCCTCCGGGTGCTTGTCGAGATGGTCGCGTGGAAACGAGCCGCGCGCGCCAGGGAGACTGTTCGGGCCGCAACGGCGACACGCTACGTCAACGCTCGACCGAGAGTTGCTGGGCGCTTCGGCGCACAGGCTTAGGGTGAACACATGACTTCTGCTATCGACCTCACACGAGCGCAATCGACACTGACCACTCTGGACTGGGTGATGATCGCGCTCTACTTTTGCATGCTGCTGGGCGTAGCCTGGTGGGTCATCAAGAGACGCAAGGACACGGCCGCCGACTACTTCTTGGCAGGCCGCAACCTCGGATGGTGGGTCGTCGGCGCGTCCATCTTCTGCTCCAACATCGGCTCGGAGCACGTAGTAGGCCTGGCTGGCTCGGGCGCTACGGACGGCGTGGCGATGGCGCACTACGAGCTGCACGCCTGGTGTCTGCTCGTTCTGGCGTGGGTGTTCGTGCCCTTCTACGCGCGCGCTCTGGTGTTCACGATGCCGGAGTTCCTCGAGCGACGGTTCAGCGTCGGCTCGCGCTACGTCCTCTCGATCGTCTCGCTGATCACCTTCGTCGTGTCGAAGATCGCGGTCGGGATCTTCGCGGGCGGTGTGGTCTTCGCGACACTCCTGCCCGAAGTGCACTTGAACGTGGGCGGGACCGAGATCAACAGTTTCTGGATCGGGTCCGTGCTCGTGATCGTGCTGACAGGGCTCTACACGGCTCTGGGCGGCATGCGCGCCGTGGCCTACAACGACGTGGTGCAGGCCGTCGTGCTGATCTTCGGTTCAGCTGTCCTGACGTTCTACGGGCTCTACCGCCTGGGCGGCTGGCATGAGTTGCGGGTCCTGTGCGGCTCGGACATGTTCAACCTCTGGAAGCCGCTCATTCCCGCCGGCGTCCACGGGACCTGGGCGCCAGTCAAAGAAGCCGGCCGCATGGCGTGGTACTTCAATGGCTACTATCCCTGGCTGGGCATGCTCTTCTGCGCNNCGTGCAGCGCGCCCTCGGTGCCCCGAATCAACAGACCGCCCGCCGCGGCAGCATCTTCGCCGCCTTTCTGAAGCTCTCGCCCGTCTACCTTTTCATCATTCCGGGGATGATCTGCTGGGCGCTGGCCAAGAGCGGCAAGGTGGCCGAGCTCACAATGATCGTGGGACCGGACGGTCACCCCATCGCGCACCAAGCCCAGGCAGCCTTCCCGCTCATGGTGAAGTACCTCCTGCCGGCAGGCCTGCGCGGCATCGTTGTAGCCGCCCTGCTCTCCGCGCTGATGGGCTCGCTGGCCGGGGTCTTCAACGCCTGCTCCACGCTGTTCACGGTCGACCTCTATCAAAAGTGGCGGCCCACTGCCACACAACATCAGATCGTGCGCACAGGTCGCATCGCCACAGGCGTGATGGTCCTCGTGGCCCTGGCGTGGGTGCCGGTCATCCAAGGCGCGCACAGCCTCTACAACTACCTGCAATCGGTACAGGGCTATCTGGCCCCGCCTGTCTTCGTCGTGTTCTTCCTGGGCGTGTTCTGGAAGCGCATGAACGCCAAGGGTGCCCTGGCTGCCTTGGTGGTTGGCTTCGTCCTGGGGCTGTTCCGCATGCTCGTGGACGCACCGGTGGCGCTGGGCATGTTCGGCTACGTGGATGCCGCCCAGACAATCGGGAGAGGGTACGCGGAAGGCTCCTTCCTCTGGATCCTCAACAACATCTATTTCCAGTACTTCAGCGTGTTCATCACGATCGTGTCAGCGGCCGTGATGATCGTTGTGAGTCGTGCCACGGAAGTGCCCGACTACGGCAGGATCGCAAGCCTCACCTTTGGCACGGCCACGGACGAAGACCGGCGCGCGACGCGCGCGAGCTGGGATTGGCGCGACGTGGCGGCCTCGGCGTTCATCTTATTGGCCATCCTCGGCGCGTACCTCTATTTCCGAGGATAACAGCCGGGCGAGAGACGCGGAGTTTCTGGAGTTATTGTTTCAGGCTGGCGTCGCGAGTGTCGTGACGCCAGCACCATTTTTCTGGGGGGGGGAGAGCTATGGCGAGCAAGGCCGCACAAGGCGTCGCGAAGAAACCGTACGGGCGAATGGCCGACGGCACAGAGGTGGATCTCTACACACTGACAAACACTCAGGGTGTCGAGGCGACGATCACAAACTACGGCGGCATTGTCGTGTCGCTGAAAGTCGCGGACCGCGACGGCAAGCTCGGCGATATCGTGCTGGGCCGGCCGTCGCTCGACGACTACGTCAAGGCCAATCCGTTCTTCGGCTGCCTGGTCGGTCGCTTCGGCAACCGCATCGCCAAGG
>PMCG01000218.1 GCA_003155335.1 Acidobacteriota bacterium | reverse complement strand
CGAAACGCGCGCGCCCTTGGGTTTGCAGGGCGCCGCCCGGCCGCGCTAGCGCGCCGTCGCCGTCCTGCGCTCGCTGAGCGCCGCTTCCCATCCCAGCATCGCCTGCTTGCGCAGCGGACCCTCGCCGTAGTTGCCGGGCAGACCGAGCTTGCGGATCACGCGATGGCACGGGATGAGGAACGGGATGGGATTGGCGCCCACGGCATTGCCGACCGCCCGCGCGGCCTTTGCCAGACCGATGTGGCGCGCGAGATCTTCGTAGCTCACCACTTGACCCAACGGGATGCGCAGCAGGGCCTGCCAGACCTGGATCTGGAAGTTCGTGCCGCGCACGTAAAGGTGCAGCGGCGCCGCAGCCGTCTGCGCCGGGAACGTGAAGATGCGCTCGGCAAGGGCGCGCGTCTCGGCCGGCGCGTGCACCAGCGCGGCTCTGCCCCAGCGCTCGTGCAACCGCCGCAGCGGCTCGCGCTCGTCACCGTCCATGACGAATGACAGTAGGCAGACGCCCCTGGCCGTGGCCGCGATCAGGCTCCGGCCAAAGGGAGACGGGTGGAAGCCGTAGGCGACGCGCAGGCCCTCGCCGCGCAAGCGCAGCTCCCCTGGCGTGGCCGCCTCGCAGCTCACGAGCAGGTCGTGCAGCCGGCCAGGTCCCGAGAGCCCAGCATCGTAGGCGGCATCCAGCACGCTGCGCGANNACTCGCTCAGCCCGACGTGCCGAGCGACCTCGGCGAGGGTCGGCTGCCGTCGGAATTGGGTGTCGAGAAAGGCGACAACTCGCTCGACCTTCTCGTAGTCGCGCGCCAACTGAGCCAGCTCTGCCATCGCGCCTCCCACACGTCAAGAAGACCACGATCGCCGGCAGTGATCCACCCGAATCTTGCGGTGCCGATCAGTCCTCGGCCTCTCTGCGCCGGCCGCGCTGACGTGAGAGCTGAAACTGCGTCGCCAGACCGATGAAGCCGAGGACCAGCCAGGCCACGAGGATCACGAGTGCCCACGGCGAGGGGTGCACACAGTTGGCCGGGAAGCTCCTGAGCGGACAGCCGGCGACAGCCGCAGCAGTGCCGGAGACAACGACCCACGCGCCGCCGAAGGCCGTGAAGAGCGTGATCAGCGGGCGCTGGAGCACCAGCGCCGCGACCCCTCCGACGGCAGCGACCACTGCGATCACCGGCCAGGCCAGCTGGGCGTGCAGGTGCTGCTGGATCACGGATGCGATGAGCAGGCCGAAGCCGGCCCCGAACAGGAAGACACCGAGGAAGTACAGCAAGCTGACGAGCAATGCGCCAACGATGCCGCAGAGGAGCGCGCCGAGGATCCGGACGAGAGGGTCGATCCCTGCACCCTGGAGCAGAGTCATGCCCAGCGCTGCTCCAGCGAGGAAGCCCCAGATCCCCAGCAGCACCCTGAACAGCCGGTAGCCGAAGAAGCAGTTCAGCAGGCCAACTCCGACGAGGACGACGTACGCGAGTAGCGCGGACTCAGGCCCTGCGAGAATGCGGTAATGTCCCATGGCGATCCTCCTTCATCTGGCAAGTAGCCGCTTGTATAGCATGAACGCGTCTCAGTACGGCTCAGCGTCGCTCTTCGGCGCTCTGGGTTCCTGGCACTGTCTGGGCGAGCGGGTTCATTGGCGGACGGCGCGAGCAACTGCGACAGGGTTCGAAGTCTCCTGCGCCGCCGGAGTGGATCAGGCCGCGCAGCCGGTTCACGGCCTCTCCGTTCCACACCTCGTCCAGGGGCTGCCGTCCCAGATCGCCGACGACGCACTCTTCGCGCCAGTCTTCGCAGCAGAAGAGCGCGCGTCCGTCGTAGAGCACGTGCATGCGGGCAAAGGGCAACAGACAGCCGCGGAACAAGAGGTCCTTGGCCAGCAGGGCCTGACGTTCCGGCGGTGCGGCCCCCGACCTTGCCAGACGCTCGAATGTGGAGACCGAGCCGCAGCGATTCGTGACCCCCATCTTGACGACGATGGCGCCGCGCGCGCTCCACTCCTTTACGAAGCGCGCCTCCTCAGGCGCATTGGCTTGCTGGCGTGTGAAGCGCAGCGCCACCTGCATCCGTCCGGGTCGCGCGAGCAGCGCCTCGGTGTTTGCCACGATCTTCGAGAAATCGAGGCGTTGCCGGATAGCGCCGTAGGTCTCCTGGCTGGCCGCGTCGAGGCTGACCTCCATCACGTCCACGCCGGCAGATGCGAGGTCTCCCGCGCGTTCGGGAGTGAGCAGAGCGCCGTTGGTCGTCACCCAAATCACCACCTGGGGACCGAGGATTTGCCGCGCCTGCCGCACGCGAGTCGCCAGGTGCGGATCGAGCAGCGGCTCGCATTGCAGCATCGGCGCCAGGATGCGCACCGTGCCTGCGCCGCGGAGCCGCTCCAGGATGGCCACGTAGAGGGACTCGTCCATCGTGTGCGCGCCGGGACGATCCTCACGCTCCGTCATCGGACACATGACGCAGCGGCCATTGCAGCCCGTGACGGTCTGTATCTGGACAGAGAGGGGACCGGCCAGCGCCGTGCGCCGCGCGGCAGGGTCGTAGGAGGTCCAAGCCTGCCGGGCCTCGGCCGCCAGCTGCGGTCCAAGCGGCAAGCTCTTCCTTCGCTCGCCGTTCTCCGGCGGCTGCGGCCCGATCTCAGAGGGGCCAGTGCTCGATGACGTCATGAGCGGCGCCCCCACCTAGGCGCGCGAGGCAAGGGGCATGCCGACGGCGCGCGGCCCGAGCGGGCGAGGAGGAACCAGCTCGCCGAGCAGTTGGTCGAGCGTGAGTCGCCCCATCACGGTGTCGACCACGTCCTGGAGCTGAGAGAGGACGGGCCGGATCGAACAGTCGCTCACGTGCGTGCAGGGCAGCTCGCCGCCGGCATGGCGCTCGCAGAAACGAGAATCGAACAGGCGCGGCCCGAGCGTCGCCAAGACGTCGCCGACGACGATCTCCTGCGGCGGGCGCGCGAGGGAGTAGCCGCCGGCCTGGCCGCGAGTGCTGCGCACGAGGCCGCCACGGCGCAGCAGGCGCATGATCTTGGCAACGTTGGGCACAGTGATGCCCTCGAGCTGCCCGAGCTGGCCGATCGTCAAGCTGGCGCGCTCGCCGTGGCGCGCGAGCTGCATCAGGCAGCGCAGGCCGTATTCTTCTTGAGGACTGAACTTCATGGCCCCACCTCGCCGGCGCGCATCACATCAGCCCCAACTGCAGCCGCGCCGCGTCCGACATCAGCGCCGACGACCACGGCGGCGAGAACACGATCTCCACGTCCACCTCGCCCACCCCAGGCACGACCAGAACCTTGCGGCGGATGTCCTCGGCCAGAACGCCTCCCAGCGGACAGGCCGGGGACGTGAGAGTGGTTTGGATCGTCACCTTGTGTCCGCCGCTCTCGCGCTCCTTCACCTCGCAGAGGTAGACGAGCCCCAGCTCGACGATGCTGACCGGGATCTCCGGGTCGTAGCAGGTGCGCAACTGATCCCAGACGAGCTGCTCGACAGACTTGCCCGCCTGCTCCTCGGCCGTCGGCAGCGGCGGCAGCGTCTCCCCGATCGCGTCGGCGTCCACGCCTTCGATGCGCACGAGATAACCGCGCTCCGTCATCACCGTGAACGTGCCACCGAGCGCCTGCGTAACGTGGACCTCCCCGCCCTCGCTCAAGGTGATGCGGTCGCCGTATGGGATGACCGTGCCCTCGACGTCGCGAGCGAGCGTGCGCGCCTCTCTCACTTCGACTCCTCCGCCGTCACGTGCTCGCCGTGCCCCTCGAGCGCAGCCTTGAAGGTGTGCCAGGCCAATGCCGCACACTTGACGCGCACCGGGTACTCGCACACGCCCGAGAAGACCGCCAGCTTACCGAGGTCCGGCGCATCGTCGTCGCGCTCCTCGCCGGTGATCAGCGCGTGGAAGTGATGGAAAAGTGCCTCCGCCTCTGCCACGGTCTTGCCCTTGACGGCCTCGGTCATCATCGAGGCCGAGGCCATCGAGATCGAGCAGCCGGCACCGACGAAGTGCGCATCCTGGACCACGCCGTCCGCGATCTTGAGGTAGATCGTGGTCTGGTCGCCGCAGAGCGGGTTCTGGCCGTCGACCCTACGATTCGCCTCTGGCAGCTCGCCGAAATTCCGCGGCCTCTTGCTGTGGTCGAGGATGACTTCCTGGTACAGCTCGCGCAGATCCGTCATGCGAAGACCTCGATGACCTTCTGGATGCCGCGCACGAGGGCGTCGACCTCGTCGCGGTTGTTGTAGAGCCCGAAGGACGCGCGCGCGGTGGCCGGCAGACCGAAGCGCTCCATCACGGGCTGTGCGCAGTGGTGTCCGGTGCGGATCGCGATGCCTTCGCGATCGAGCACGGTGCCGATGTCGTGGGGGTGGATGCCGGCGAGCACGAACGAGAGCACGCCGGCCTTCTCGCGTGCCGTGCCCACGACGCGCAAGTCGGCGATCTGCGAGACGCTCTCCGTGGCGTAGGCCAGCAGCTCTCGCTCGTGCGCGCCGATGCGCTCGATGCCGACCGCCGTCAGGTAGTCAACGGCAGCGCCGAGAGCGATCGTTCCGGCGATGTTGGGAGTCCCAGCCTCGAACTTGTAGGGCAGCTCGTTGTAGATGGTCTTGGCGAACGTGACCGAGAGGATCATGTCGCCACCGCCCTGGTACGGGGGCATCTTCTCCAGCAGGCTGCGTTTGCCGTAGAGCGCGCCGATCCCGGAAGGTCCATAGATCTTGTGGCCGCTGAAGGCATAAAAGTCGCAGTCGAGCGCTCGGACGTCGATCGCGAGGTGCGGTGCTGCCTGGGCCCCGTCCACGAGCACAGGCACCCCTTTCCCGTGGGCATACGCGACGATCTGCCCGATCGGATTGACCGTGCCGAGCGCGTTCGAGACGTGGCTGACGGCCACGATCTTGGTAAGCGGGCCGATGAGCTGCCGCAGATCCTCCAGGATGATCTCCCCAGCGTCGTTGATCGGTGCGACGCGTAGGCGCGCGCCCTTCTC
>PMCG01000281.1 GCA_003155335.1 Acidobacteriota bacterium | reverse complement strand
GCAGCCGCGTTCAGAAGCGCCGTGCGACCCTGATCGTCCTTGGCGTTGACCTTGGCGCCGCTCTCGATCAGGCTTCTCACTGTGGCCAAATCCCCTGCTGCCGCCGCGCTCGTCAGCGCCTGGGTTTTGCCCTGGGCTGCCGCGTGAACCGCCAGCGCCGCAACCAGCAGCAGCGCCAATCCAAGGCTCAACTGCTCCGCGCGTCGTCCCCACACCGAGGAGATGCGTCCGGACCTTGTCGGTTTCATACCTCTCCGCCTCCATCGAGGATGGGCTGGCCAGGGCCCAGGCGCCTGCGGCAGCCCTGCGAACGCAAACAACATGACACACCTCCGATGCGCCGTCCAGAGCTACGAAACACCCGCGCCGATCGACTATCATTCCGAGAACCGCGAGGTCACGTGTGATCACGATCGCAGAACAGGTCAGCCAGGGCCGGACGCTTTTGTCGGATGGCGCTTGGGGCACGCTCCTGCTGAAGAAGGGGCTCACCCTGGACGAGTGCCCAGAGATGTGGTGCCTCACGCATCGTCCCGACGTACTCGAGATTGCGCGGAGCTACGTCGAGGCAGGCGCGGACATGATTCAGACCAACAGCTTCGGCGCCAGCCGTGTCCGGCTCGCGCACTACGGCCTTTCCGCGCGCGCCTCTGAGATCAACGAGGCCGCTGCTGCGATCTCACGCGAGGCTGCCGGCCTTGACCGGCATGTCCTCGGGTCGATCGGCCCGACCGCGCTCAGCATCGCCGCGGAGGAGATCGCGCTAGAAGATATCTATGGCGCATTCCGCGAACAGGCGATTGGCCTCGAGCGCGGCGGCGCAGACGCCGTCTGCATCGAGACCATGTCCGCCCTGGATGAGGCCTGCTTGGCCATCCGCGCCGCTCGTGAGGCGACGCGCCTGGAGATCGTCTGCACGTTCACTTTCGAGCGCACGGCGAGCGGTGAGTACCGCACGCTGACGGGCATCTCACCGGCGCAAATGGCACGCGCGGTGCTCGAGGCCGGCGCCCGGGTNNGCCGGGCTGCCCGTCATCCGCGACGGACTCGCGGTGTACCCCGAGTCACCGGAGGAGATGGCCCTGCTGGTACCAGAGCTCCTGCATGCCGGCGCCAACATCATCGGCGGTTGCTGTGGCACGACGCCCGAACACATCCGCGCCCTCGGGCGCGCCCTGGGCCGCTAGGCCCACCTGCGGAGTGCGCCAGATCCGCGCACGGACACGGTAGCGTATCTTCTAGAATGGGGGTTGGATGGGCTGTCTGAGAATGGCGAACAATGCCGAGCGTTTCCTCGCGCCTGTCTTGGCCCTCAACCTGCCGTGCGCATTCGCGCTGGCGTCCATCGGTCCGACGCAGATCCCGGCTCTCATCACGAGGATGGAGGCAAGGTACGCGTTGGTCGAGCGCTATCAAACCGAGACCACGGTGCGGCTGTATCGCGACGGCCAGCTCGCCAAGACGCAACGCTTCCTGTACACATTCAGTAAGCCCAATCACGTGCGCGCCGAGCTCAGGTCCCCTCATCCCGGCACCGTCCTCGTCTATCCGGACGCCACGGGCAAGGTGCTCGTCAGGCCGGGCGGCTGGCTCGGATTCCTGAAGCTGCACCTCGCCCTTGACAGCACTGCCTTGAGATCGCGGTCCGGGCAACGCGTCGACCAGACCGACATGGGCCTGCTCATCCAGAACATCGCCCACAGCCTGACGGATCGCAGGCACGGGGACGTCACGATCACACAGAACGACGGCGCGGTCGTGGCGGAGGTGCTGGCAGAGGACCATTTCCTGCCCGGCGTGTTGACGCTCTACCGCTTCACGATCGACGACGCGAGCGGGCTGCCGGTCGCGGTCGAGGAGCTCACGCCCAATGGCGTGTTGAAACGAGACGTGACCTTCCAGGCCCTGACGACTTGGCCCCTCCTGCCCGCCAGTGCTCCGTCCGCCATTGGAGGGCGTGCAGACGATGCTCATGCCGAGCGATAGCACTGCGCCCAGCCGGACCAGCGAATGGTTCGTTCCCCGCTTTGGACCACTGCGCTTTAGGACGTTCGTGGGCCTGCTCTTCCTGCCCTACACCGGCATGGTGCTCTCGTTCGCGTTGATCGGCTCGCTGCTGCCGGCAGCGGTGTCATACGAACGCTCACTCGCGATTGTCGTCATCTACTTCTTCGGGCTCGGCATTGCAGCGCATGCGCTCGATGCACTGGGTAGCAAGGGACCGAAACCGTGGGGCACCGTCTTCACAAAGCGGCAACTGTGGCTGATCGCCGCACCGGCGCTGCTGCTCGCGTATGGGATCGCGATCTACTACATGCTTCGTTTCGCGCCCTTGCTCTGGACCGTCGCGCTCGTCGAGGGCTTCTTCGTCTTCGCCTACAATCTCGAGTGGTTCTCCGGCCGGTTCCATACGGACGCCTGGTTCGCGGTCTCGTGGGGCGGCCTGCCGGTGCTCGCAGGCTACGTCATGCAGACCAACAGGCTCTCGCTCGCGGCAGTAGTCGTCGCTGTCGCGATGGGCCTCTTCGCCACCATCGAGATCAAGGTCTCGCGGCCGTACAAGGAGCTCCGGCGCGCCGGGGGCGAGCTCACGGGCGAGACGAAGCTGCTGCTCCGACGATATGAAACGCTGCTTCAGTGCGTGAGCCTGGGAGTGATCGTGCTCGGGTGCGGACTTCTGCTCGCGCGGGTGTTCACACAATGAAACGGAGCGCCGCGCAGATTGCCGAGGTGTCTGTGAGCTTCGCCGGCTTCGGAGACTACGCCGCCAGTCTGAAGCCGTCGCTGGACGCCTTCATCCTGGAGCAGCTCAGCTACCTGCCTGGTGGCAACGGAGCAGCTCCGCTCAACGGCGCGCTCAGAGGCCTCACGCAAGGCAAGAAGACGCGCGGCTCGTTGCTGTGCCTGGTCGCGGCCGCGCTCGGAGCCGGCCTGGAGCACGCGCTGCCACGCGCAGTCGCGGTAGAGCTGATCCAGACAGCGACCTTGATCCACGACGATTTCGTCGACCAACACCGCTCACGCCGGGGCCTGCCTGCCTTGTGGACCCTGACGGGCGCGCGCCGGGCAGTACTGTTGGGTGACGTCCTGTTCGCTTCCGCGATCCACATGATGAGCGAGCTGGGCCCAGAGGATGGCCGGATCGTCTCGCGCGCCATCGCCGAGGTCTCCCGCGGCGCCTTGCAAGAGCCGCTCGACGCCGTCTCGCTCGCCGACGAAATCGAGACGGGTCGGCTCAACGCCGCGCTCTACGAGAGCATCATCCACCTCAAGACCGGCGTGCTCTTCGGCGCGGCCTGCCAGCTCGGGGCGGTTGCGGCCCGGACGGATCCTGGCGCCCAGCAGGCCTGGCTCGACTACGGCCGGCGCGTCGGCGAGGCCTACCAGATCGCCGACGACTTGCATGAGGTGCGGCGCTGCCTGGCCGCCCGCACCTGCGGCCTCCCTGAGCTTGTCGCCATTGCGCCAGCGCTGCTGTTCTTCGTCCAGGACGCGGGTCCAGCCCTGCTTCAGGCCGCGCGCAGCGCCCGTGCGACGCCGCCGGGCGAACTGCTGGAGCAACTCGGCGCAGCTGCCGCATCGATGAACGCGGAGATCGACAAGCGCCTAGCCGCAGCAGTGGCCGCAGTCGAAGGCCAGCTTCCTGCCGGTGCCTACAGTCGGCTCGCGCGCGAGGCGCCGCAGGGCGTGATCAGGATGTTCAACGACTCGGATCCAACAGCTTCCGCGCCGTAACGATCGCGGCCGTGCCGAAGCTCAGCGACTCCGCGCGAACGTCGCAGAAGCCGTTTTCCCGGAGCGCAGCGGCGAGCTCGTCGACCCAGCGCGTCTGCCGCAGGAACGACGGCAGCTCGTCGAAGACGGTCCGCCATTCCGGGAAGGCCCGCTTCCCGACCCATCGGAGGACCTGAAAGTACATGAGCCAGAGCGACCGGAACACGCGATTCGACGGGTACGTGAAGTCGTGCGCGATGACAACGCCGCCGGGCCGCAGCATCCTCGCGCAGTTCTGGGCGAGCAGTGGCAACTCGGCGTACTTGGCGAGGTACGAGGACGTAATGCAGTCACAGGGCCCGTCCACGACAACGTCTTCCGCGCGCCCCAGGGTGAAGTCGACATTGCGTAGCCCCAGCACTTGCGCCTTGTCTCTGGCATAGCGCAGGTACTCCTCGCGCAGCTCGACGCCGGTGACGCGGCAGTCCGGGTACCTGCGCGCGATCTCGATGGTCACGATCCCGGTGCCGCACGCCTGGTCGACGATGCGCGCGGGCCGCTGCGGGATGCGCGCCAGCAGCAAGCGCTTCCAGTACCTGTCGAGCCCGCAAGTGCCCAGCACGACGATCTTGTCGTACGACGAGCCGGTCCCAGAGAAGAACCGCTCGACGACTTCCAGCTTGGCTGGCGGCTCCGCCACCGCTCACACCGCCACGGTCGGCGTCTCCTCTTCGCGTCGGACCAAGAACGGCAGCCAGCGCGCCAGGCGGTGCTGCAGCCCTTCCATATAGACGTAGATCACTGGCGTCATGAAGAGCGTCAGCGACTGCGAGAGTAGCAGTCCGCCAACGACGGCCAGGCCCAGCGGTCGCCGCGCCTCGGCGCCGGCGCCCAGTCCCAGCGCAAT
>PMCG01000151.1 GCA_003155335.1 Acidobacteriota bacterium | reverse complement strand
GCATTCAGGCGGGCGCTACGCGAGAACAAGCAGCGCGAGGACCTGATCGAGATCATTCATAATCGGCGCATCTGGACCGCGTTCCAGCCGATCGTAGAGATCCAGGCGCGCAAGGTGATGGGACACGAGGCACTCGCGCGGGGTCCGCGGGGCACAGATCTGGAACCGCCGATGAGCCTCTTCGCGACGGCCGCGCGGCATGGCCTGCTTGAGGAGCTCGAGCGGTCCTGCCGGTGTCAGACCTTCCAGGACTGGGACGTCTTCGGCGGCGTGGGCCGGCTGTTCATCAACACCGTGCCGGCCACGGTGCGCGACCCGAGTTTCATGGGACACGGGATCATCGATGCCCTGGGACCGAACTTGTCGCCGCGCCTGGTGACACTCGAGATCACGGAGCGACAGGTCATCGAGAACCTGAACCTCTATCGCGAGGCGATGCACACGTTCATCGAGATGGGGTTCAGCTTCGCGATCGACGACCTCGGGGCAGGCTACTCGGGGCTTGAGACGCTGGTGAACCTCGGTGCCAGCTACCTGAAGATCGACATGGGGCTGGTGCGCGACGTGCACCAGAAGCGCATCAGTCAACAGGTCGTGCGCGCGATCGCCGACATGGGGACCGCTGTGGGCGCGACCGTCATCGCCGAGGGCATCCAGACCCCTGAGGAGGCGGAGGCGCTGCTCGGTTTGGGAGTGCGTTTCGGCCAGGGCTATCTCTTCGGGCGCCCCATCGACGCGCAGGCCGCACGCGCCGCGATGGCGGCTCGCGGGGCGTGAGGGTCCGGACTCCCGCGGCGATTGCATGACGCCGGCACTTCTGCAAGACTCCGCGCTCTTGCGATGGGCAACCTGCTCTCACAGCTTCAAGCCCAGACAGCCGGCAACCCGCTGGGTCTCTTCGTCGTCACGTACGTCGTCTCCCTCGTGAGCGGCTTCGTGCCGATCATCAACTGCGAGGCCTACCTGGTCTCGGTCTCGGCCCTGTCTCCGCTGGCGTTTGCGCTCCCGCTGACCCTCGCCGCTGTGCTGGGCCAGATGAGCGCGAAGGCGTTGCTCTATCTGAGCGGCCGCGGCGTGATGCGCCTGCCGCTCGGCCGCTACAGGTCGCGGGTGGAAGCCGCGCACGCAAGGTTCGAGCGCCGACGCGGCCGGTCCGGCGTCTTTCTCTTTGCGAGCGCCGCCACAGGATTCCCTCCCTTCTACGTCGTGGCAGTGCTGGCGGGCATGCTGCGGCTAGGATTCACCGGGTTCATGATCGCCGGCTCGCTCGGGCGCTTCGTGCGCTTCGGCCTGGTCGTGATCGTGCCGCAGCTCCTGCGCCTCTGGTCATGAAGATCGAGCTGCTCGTCGACGGCGCGGGCTTCTGGCCGCGGCTGGCGCAAGACCTCGGCGGCGCGCGGCGCCAAATCCTCGTCCAGGCGCTGACCTTCGAGGCCGACGCAGCCGGCCTGGGCCTGGCGCGGGCGCTGCTCGACTCGTCCGCAGCCGACCGACGACTGGTGATCGACGAGTTCACGCACCACGTCATCAGCGACAAGTTCGTCTATCACCCCAAGCACGCCTTTGACCGCGCCCTCAGGGCCGAGGTGCGTCGCACGCGCGAGACCGTGGCGGAGTTGCGCGCGGCAGGCGTGGGTGTGCGCTTCACGAACCCGGCGGGCTGGTTCTATACGCGCATGCCGATCCGCAATCACAAGAAGCTGGTCGCGATCGACGGGCGCGTGGCCTACGTCGGCGGGATCAACTTCAGTGATCACAACTTCGCCTGGCATGACTTGATGCTGCGCATCGAGGACGAAGGCCTGGCGCGGTTTCTGGTTGAGGACTTCGATTGGACCTGGCGCGGCGTTGATCAGGCCACGGCGCGGCGCTTCGCGGGGCTGGACGTTCACGTCCTCGGCGGCCGCCGGAACGAGCAGCAGTTGGCCCTCGTGCTCGATCGCCTGGCCGCTGCCGAACGGCGCATCTTCATCGAGTCGCCCTACCTGGCGCCGCCGTTTTCAGAGGTCGTGCGCCAGGCCAGCCGGCGCGGTGTGGAGGTCGTCGTGGTCACGCCCGAGCGCAACAACTGGAGGCTCTGCCGGGACCACATCCACTGGAAGGCCGCGACTTCATCGATGGAGCTTCGCCTGTACCCTGAACGCATGACGCACATGAAGGCCATGCTCATCGACGACCGGCACCTCGTGCTCGGATCCGCCAACTACGAGCTGTGGAGCTACCGTTTCCAGCAGGAGTATGTGGTACTCTCGGACGATGCCGAGCTCGTGGGGCAATTCAAGGAGCGGATCGAGCTCCCGGACCTGGCGGTCTCGCGGCGCGTCGAGCCGCGCATCGGACGCCTTGCCGGACGCGTCGCGGACTTCAGGCTGGAGTGGCTCGAGCGCATCACGCTCGCGGCCAGCGGTCGCGACTGGGAGCCCTCGGGCCGGTAGGGGTGCAGGACATGGGAGCTTCGCCTGCCTGGTTCCGTCAGGACCTGCACCAGCGCCGCCGTTCCGCGCCGCGGACGACGCATGGGCGTGACCGCCACCGTCGGTCGGATCGCGCGCTGCAACGGGACGCTGAGCCACGCGGAGTTTGGCGGCCCAGCTTCAGCTCGGCGCAAGGTGTCACCTGTCAAAAGCAAGTAAATGCGGCATTCGCGTCACAACCTCTGAACTCATGAAGGAGCAAAAAGCAATGAACCGAACGATAGTGGCCGCGGGCGTGCTCTTGTCCAGCGCCTGGCTGGCCGGATGTGGCAGTACCGCGGCGACCTCCGCGGCGGCGACGTATACCGTTGTGCCGGCCACGGCGAC
>PMCG01000292.1 GCA_003155335.1 Acidobacteriota bacterium | reverse complement strand
CTCATCCGCGTGCCTCCTTCACAAGTCCGCATCGGTCTCGCTGGTCACGTCGCAGTGAGCGCTCTCTAGTCGATCTCGAAGGCCACAAACTCGAACTCGCCTGCGCGCTCGATCTGGACCACCACCGGATCGCCGTCCTTGAGACCAGCGACCGCGGCGCGCAACTCCGCCAGAGAGGAGATCGACTTGCGGCCGACGGCATGGATGACGTCGCCTGGCAGAAACCGGTCGGCGGGCGGCGCAGCATCCGGCGACATGGCTGCCACGAGCACGCCGCGCTTCTCGCGCAGCCGAGCCAGNNGGGTCGTCGGGGCGGTCGATGACCGGCACCTTCACCGTGAACTTCTCGGCACCGCGCAGCACTTCGAGCAAGACCTTTGCGTCGATAGCGTGCCGATAGAGGTTCGTGCCGAACTGCCGGACGTTCTCCACGGGCCGGCCGTCCATCGACAAGAGCACGTCGCCGATCTTGAGGCCCGCCTTCCCTGCCGGACCGTCTTCGTCCATGTCCGCGATGATGACCCCGCGGGCCTGAGCCAGGCCCAGGGCCGTGGCCATGACAGGGGTGACGGTCTGCACCTGGATGCGAATGACGCCCCGCGCCACGCGCCCGTGGGCGCGCAACTGGCCGACGATGTCGCGGATCGTGTTGCTGGGGATCGCGAGGCCAACGCCTTCGCTGCCGCCGGACTGGGACATGATCATGGTGTTGATGCCGACCACCTGCCCGCTGGCATCGACCAGCGGACCGCCGCTGTTGCCCGGATTGATGGGGGCGTCGGTCTGCACGTAGTCCATCGGGTCGTCAACGTCGAGTTGGCGCGCCACGGCGCTCACGACGCCCATCGTGACCGTGTTGCCGAGGCCCAGCGGCGAGCCGAAAGCCAGGACGATCTGGCCCTGGCGGAGCTTGTCCGAGTCGGCCAGTGCGAGGGCCGGCAGACCGGAACGCGCGATCTTGAGCAGCGCCAGGTCCGTGGCAGTGTCAACGCCGAGCACCTCGGCATCGAGCGTGGCGCCCACAGGCGCGAGAATCGCAACCGACGTGCCCGCGGCCTCTAGTTTGGCGGCCAATTGGACCCGCACGCGCCGTGCGTGCGTCACGACGTGCGCGTTGGTCACGATGTAGCCGTCTGGATCGACGATGATGCCGGACGCCGAGCCGGCCTGCTTGGTCAGCGTGGCCGGCCGGTTCCCACCCAGGTTGTAGCCGCTGACAAAGACCTGCACCACGGAAGGCGCGATGCGCCCAGCGATCTGCTCGAAGGACTCGCTGAGCGCTTTGAGGGCGTCGGCGCGTCTGAGCGCCCCTTGCTGCACTTCGGCCGCGGCTGCGCAACTCAAGCTTGCGAGAAAGGCGCCGACTGTCGCGAGTGTGTGGGACTTCATGCGAGCCTCCTGCGCGCCCCGGGCGTGTCGTTCAATTCCACCTTACCACGACCCGAGCGCTCATATTCCCCGGCCACATCGACCGGCCGACGTGAATCGGTAGGCGCGCGCCGACTCGCCAGCCGGGCCGCGTCCGACTTCCGAGAGACCTCTGGCGCCGGTTCTCGCGGATGCACCAGGCACCATGAAAAGCGAAGTCCCTGTATTGGTATTTCGTGATATGCTGGCCGCATGATCGAAAGGCCCGGCCCGACCGCGCGGATCCGGCACGCCCTCCGACGGCAGCGCGTGGTCGCTCTGGTCGGCCCCCGCCAGTGCGGAAAGACCACGCTGGCGCGGACCTTGGTCCGGGAGGAGTCGCCCAACTACTTCGACCTCGAGGACGCGCACAGCCTGGCTCGCCTAGCCGAGCCCATGACGGCCTTGCGCGATCTGCGCGGCGTCGTAGTCGTGGACGAGATCCAGCGGCGGCCCGAGCTGTTTCCGGCCCTCCGGGTCCTGGCCGACCGTCGCCCGCTACCGGCGCGCTTTCTGGTGCTGGGCAGCGCCTCGCCCGAGCTGCTGCGCCAGACCTCGGAGTCGCTGGCAGGGCGGATCGAGACAGTGCACCTCGCGGGCTTTGGCCTGGATGAGATCGGGACGCGCCGCCTCGATCGGCACTGGCTCCGAGGCGGCTTCCCGCCTTCCTTCCTAGCAAAGTCAGACGAAGATGGCTGGAGCTGGCGCCGGCAGTTCATCGAAACCTTCGTCGAGCGGGATCTTCCCCGGATGGGGGTGTCCATACCGCCTCCTGCCCTGCTCCGTTTCTGGACCATGGTGGCGCACTACCATGGCAACGTCTGGAACTCGGCGGAGCCAGCCCGTTCGCTGGGTGTCAGCGAACCTACGGTGCGGCGCTACCTAGATTCGCTGACGAGCGCGTTCATGGTGCGTCAGCTCCAGCCGTGGCACGAGAACCTGAAGAAGCGCCAGGTCAAGGCACCCAAGGTCTATCTGCGCGATAGCGGACTGCTCCACCAGCTCCTGGGTATTCGCTCGGCGCGCGAACTGCTCTCCCACCCGAAGTGCGGCGCGTCATGGGAGGGCTACGTCATCGAGGAAATACTGAAGGCGACGGAGCCGGACGGGGCCTATTTCTGGGCGACTCATCAAGGGGCGGAGTTGGATCTGCTTCTCATGCGCGGG
>PMCG01000101.1 GCA_003155335.1 Acidobacteriota bacterium | reverse complement strand
GCGAAAGGACGCACGTAGCAGGCGGCCAGACCGTTGGCGACGATGACGTCGAGCACGCCCTGCGTCAGCGCCTCCTTGGTGATCGGGATCGGCATGCGGTAGATCTTTGCCGAGTTGTACATGCGATCAAGGTGCGTGCCGAGACGAAAGACCGCCGAGCCCTTTGGGGTGGAGTAGCAGCGCACGCCCTCGAAGACGGAAGAGGCGTAGTGCAGAGCGTGCGTGCCGACGTGGACCTTTGCGTCGTCCCAGGGTATGAGCTTCCCGTTCATCCAGATCTTGTCGGACTTCGGCAGGCTCATCGTGAAGGACTCCTCGTCGCTCGCAGCTCCGGGCGTGCCTGCTCGAAAAAAGCTCTACGACAGGCGCGCTCGTGTCGACAATCTACGGGTTCGATTGTAGCGTGTCGGACGTTTGTATGTCAACGCGCTGCGCCGGGGAAGTGCCTGACAGACGGAAGGTTAGAGTAGGGCAGTTCGCGCAGCACGATCGTAGGTGGGATTGAAACCCACCCCTACTGCGCCTCGCCGCAGAACGGACAGGAGGGCGATCGTGCGTGCAGGGGCTTGCGACAGTGCCAGCAGAAGCCGCTCTTGGGGACCTCGCGAGCCTTGAGGCGTTTGCGGATGTCGTCGAGCTCGGTGGCCTTGTGGTCGATGTCTGTTGCGGTGGCCAGGTCCTCGAGTACCTCAGCGGCGCGCTGATATCGCTCATGCAGGTCGCTGGCCATCGCCTTCATCACGATGTCCGAGATCTCCTTGGGCAGCTGACTGTTGCGCAGCTTGGCGGGAGTGCAGCGTCCCTGAGCGACGAGGCGCTCGATCTGCGCTGGGTTAGGACTCGCGTACGGAAGCGTGCCGGTGAGCATCTGGTAGAGGATTACGCCGACCGAGTAGATGTCAGAAGCCAACACGGCCCGGCCCTGGAAGTGCTCGGGCGCCATGTAGGGCGGGCTGCCGATGACCGTTGTGGCATGCGATTTCTCGAGCAGCCGTGAGGTGCCGAAGTCGGCCACCTTGACGACGCCGCTCTCAGACACCAGCACGTTGGCCGGGCGTAGGTCGCGGTGGAGGATCGACGCCGCGTGCGCGTGCTCGACACCCTTCAGGATCTGGACGCCGTACTTGAGCGCGGCAGGCACGCTCAGCACTTTCTCGTGGTCGAGGATGCCTTCCAGGCTGGGCCCGTTCACGTACTCCATCACGATGAAGAACACCCCGTCTACGCGCTCTGCCGTAATGATGCCGACGATGTTGGGGTGGTCGAGCGCGGCGAGCAGGCGCGGCTCCTCGAGCATATCGTCGAAGGCGCCGCCTTGACGATGTGGCACCTTNNCGACCTTCTTGTCGATCCAGGTGTCTCGGGCGAGGAAGACCGTGCCGAAGCCGCCGGATCCCAGGTTGGAGAGGATCTGGTATTTGCCGACGGTCTGGCCGAGAAGGAACATGAGGCGCGGGGAGTATAGCAGAGCGCGCCGACACGGGTCAGCGCGATGCCTGCTTGACGGCGGTCGCTCCCGAAGCGTGTTTGCTGCGTCCGCGTGCGTCTGGTAAGATAGTGTTGTCGTGTCGAAGGAAGTACGTCCCGCCACCCAGTAGGCAAGCAGGAGAAGCGCTGTGGATTTCTGCGTCGGCGAGAAGGTGGTCTATCCGAACCAGGGCATTAGCGTGGTCGAGGCGATCACGAAGCGCGGTGTCCCTTCCGGAGAGTCGGATTGCGTGTACGAACTCCGGGTACTGTCGAACGACTCCCGGGTCTTCGTCTCGCACAAACGGGTCGTTGACGTCGGTCTGCGTCCCGTCGTCAAGGCCACTGAGGTGCGTCGCATCTTCGATCTGCTAGGCAACGGCCTCGTCGAGCCGCAGGGCAACTGGAAGGGCCGCTTCAAGGAAAACTCAGACAAGATGCGGACGGGAAGCCTGCTAGAGGTCGCCGCGGTCCTCAAGGGCCTGACCTTCCTGAGCAAGAAGAAGAGCCTGTCCTTCCGGGAGAAGTTCATGCTCGAGCGCGCACGCTTCCTGATCGTGAGCGAGATCGCGGAAGTCGAGGGCAAGCCCAGCACTGCGATCCAGGAGCGCGTCGACCGCGCGTTGAGCAAGACGGTGCGTCCCGGCGGTAACGGCGGTAACGGCGGCGACAAGGGCGAGAAGCGCGCGCGCGCAGCCATCGCGGAGTAGTCCAGGTCCCCCGCGCAGCGTCGGCAGCGCCCTCGCGGCCCCGGCGTAGTCTTGACTTCTGAACAGTGCCTGCCCTAGAATCCTCAAGACTCGTAAGCATTTCAGCTCCTTGTGATGAAGAGCGTCGGGGAGCGGGGATTGGATCCTGGGATGACGCAGACCGCGAGGAACGCGATGACCAAGGCCGATCTGGTGGCCATCGTTGCTGATCGGTTGAAGATCACTCAGGTCCAGGCCAGCATCATCGTCGAATCGGTGCTGCGCAGCGTCATCACGGCGCTGCAAGGTGGCCATGAAGTCGAGATTCGCGGTTTCGGGAGCTTCCGCTTTCGAAACCGTGCTCCCCGCAAGGGACGCAACCCGAAGACCGGCGAGAAGGTCGACGTCCCGTCGAAGCGCATTCCCTATTTCAAGATGGGCAAGGAGCTGAAGGCGCTGCTCAACGAGGCGGGGCCCGTCGAGTCCGCGGTCACGGCTGGCGCTGGCGCGGCCAGCTCCGAACCCTGACCGGCAGTCGAGCGGGCGCGGGGGACACCCGAGGAGGGTGGGCGGCGATGCTGCCGAAGGCCGAGGGAAGCCTGGCCTCGCGCGATTTTCCAAGTCTCGTCCAGGCGCTGTATGCCTGCCGATGGACTGGGACACTGACGCTGACCCAGGGCGGCGTGGGCAAGAGCGTCTTGCTCGAGGACGGCCGACTGGTGTTCGCTTCGTCGACGAGCGTAGACGATCGGCTGGGTGAGTTGTTGTTGCGCCGGGGTCGCATCACGTTGCGTCAGCTGACGACTGCGGCGCGCGGTCTCGAGCCTGGCAAGCGCCTCGGGGCCGTGCTCGTGGAGCAGGGCGCGCTCACACCGAAGGACTTGGTGCGTGGCGTTGTCGAGCACACGCAGGAGATCATCTACAGCCTCTTCCAGTGGACGGAGGGCCGCTACCGCCTGCAAGAAGACCGCGCAGCCAACCGCGAGGCCATTACCCTCAGGCTCAGCACACCGGCGGCGATCATGGACGGGATTCGGCGCATCGAGTCCTGGACCCGCATCACGCAGGCAGTCGGTGGCATCGAGGCGCGCTACGCTCGAACTGAAGGCTATGAGCGCGTCGCGGCCGAGGCGGGCCTGCCCGCCGAGATCCTCACGCTGCTGACCGACCTCGACGGGACGCAGAGCGTTGGGGAGCTGTGCGAGGCCTCGTCGCTGCCGGATTTCGAGGTTTGCCGCTGTCTCTGGGGTTATCGAGTGATCGGGGCCGTGACGCGACAGGATCAGACAGAACAGCCGCCGATTCCGGTGGACGACTTGGAAGGGCTTGGAAGCGTTTTGGCCATGGGGGAGGCCTCAGGCCGATGAGCCGCGAGAAACGGTCGTCTCCGCGCGCGAAGCCCTTCGTGGCGCGTTGTCGCTTGCGATACTCGGGGCAGACCCTGCCGGGATACGTCACCGATCTCAGTGTGCGCGGCGCGTGTGTGCTGATCGAGGACGAGCCGCCCGCGGCAGGCACGCGCCTGGAGATCGAGGTCCGGTTTCGGCATGCCATGCGCGACTACCGGCTGGTCGGGGAGGTGAAGTGGGCGCACGCGGCCGGCACAGGGCGCGGCAAGTCGGTGGGCGTGCGGTTTCTCGAGATGGGTGGCGAGGAACGGGTGGCACTCGACCGCATCGTCGAGGAGTTCCACGCGCAGGCAGCGCGCATCGGCTGAGACCTAGGCGCGATCGACACGGAGGGGCGATGGCTAGCAAGGATCAGACGGTAGCGGGTGAGTGGCTGGGCTTGAGCGACGAGGATCTGATCCATCGCATCGAGGGGCTGGAAAAAGGGCACGGGCTCGATGCCCAACTGATGGCTGTGATTGGCAGCGATCGCCACTTCTTCGTGCGGCAGGTGGCGGCCAAGAGGATCGAGGACCACAAGCTCCTGCACGAGCACTGGGCAGACCGGGACATCGGTCAGATCCTGGTGCGCGGCGTCTCGCGGGCCGAGGATGTGGCGTATCTCGAACGGCTCGCGAAGCAGACGCGCTTCGCCGACGTGCGCAAGGTCGCCGAAGCACAGCTCAAGGTCACGCCACAGGTACGCAAGCCTGATGCCGCCGGCGTGGAGTGATGCGCCGCTGCGGCGCGTTTGACCTCCCACGGCGCAGCGGCCTACGCTGAGATGTGGGCGCGGGGCATCGTCGCGTCGGGGGGACTGTGCGGGTAGCGTTCCGAGTGCGGCGTTTCCCGATCGGGGTTGTCGCGGCCGCGGCGTTGGGGCTGGCGGCTCTGGCCGTGCGGTTGCTGCACCTCGATCATTTGCCAATTCCACTGTGCGCCTTTCGTGCGCTCACGGGAATCCCGTGCATGAGCTGCGGCGCAACGCGGGCCTTCGGTCGCTTGGCGCGGCTGGATCTGCCGGGTGCGTTGGCCTTCCATCCGCTGGCCACGATCACGGCGCTCGGGATCGCGGCCTGGGGTCTAGTGGACCTCGCGCTGTTTCCGTGGCGGCGGTCGCTCACGCTCGAGTGCACGCGCCGCGAGTTGGCGTATCTCGCATGGTCCTTCCTCGCTCTAGCGATCGCGAACTGGGTGTACCTGCTGGCTGTTCAGCGGTAGCGGGCGCTTCGTTTCGAGGCGGCTCGCGCTTATACTGAGCGGCCGATGGAGAACGATCCTCGCCCCGAGTTGTCGGTTGTCGTCCCGCTCTTCAACGAGGAAGAGAACGTCGCCCAGCTATTCGATGCGTTGACGGCCACACTGACTCGTCTTGGGCGCAGCTACGAGATCGTGTTCGTCGACGACGGATCGAATGACGGAACGGCGGGGCTGTTGGAGACGCTTGTGGCGCGCGACGCGCGGCTGCGAGTGCTGCGGCTGCGGCGCAATTTCGGGCAGACCGCGGCCTTTTCGGCTGGCTTCGACCACGCCCGCGGTGACGTCGTGGTCACGCTCGACGGCGATCTGCAGTTCGACCCTGCCGACATCCCTGCCATGCTCGCGAGGCTCGACCAAGGTTTCGACATGGTCTGTGGCTGGCGCCACCCGCGCCACGACCCGCTTTCGAAGCGGATCCCGTCCTGGTTCGCCAATCGCGTCATCTCCTGGGCGACCGGCGTGCGCCTGCACGACTTCGGCTGCTCGCTGAAGGCCATGCGCGCCGACGTGGCCAAGGGCATCCGCCTCTACGGCGAGATGCACCGCTTCATCCCGGCGGTGGCTTCGTGGATGGGCGTGACGATCGACGAGATGGCCGTGCATCACCGCCCGCGTGCGCGAGGGAGCAGCAAGTACGGCCTGGGGCGGACCACGCGTGTCCTGCTCGACCTGCTCACCGTCAAGTTCCTGCTGGCCTACGGCACGCGCCCGGCGCACCTCTTCGGGCTCATGGGCCTGGGATTCGGCGGCGCGGGCGTCGGCGTGCTCGGCTATCTCGCCTACATCCGACTGTTCGAGGACACGGCCATCGGCGGGCGACCGCTGCTGCTCTTGGGCGCGCTGCTATTCCTCACCGGCGTGATCTTCATCAACTTCGGCCTGCTGGGCGAGTTACTGGTACGCACGTACCACGAGAGCCAGGGCAAGCCGATCTACGTGCTCAAGACGCCAGGCACTGCGCTGCGCCGCGAATCGTAGCCGGCCCGGAACGCAGCGCGTCGCTGCGGCTGGATCAGGATCGTCCGCGAGTCAGCGACGCTTGAGCACGTGCCGGTCCACGGCATCGCAGATCAGGCGCGCGACGTGCCCGTGGCTGCCCTCGAAATGGTGGCCGCCTGGCAAGCGGAGCATGAACGCAGCCGGACCGCGAAGCTCAGGGCAGGCGGAATCGGCTTCGGTATCGCCGACCACGCAGACAGTGGGCAGGTTCCCCAACCGCTGCAGCTCAGGCAGAGTCGGCTTGTGTGGGCCGCGCTCGATGCCCAGCCACGCCGCTGCGTGGAATTCGAACGTCGCCTGGTGTGAGAGGCCAACGAGGACCAGCGCCGCGATGCTGGAGCGTGTCGACGGTGGCAGGCGGTTGGTCAGGAATGGGATCACGTCCGATCCGAAGGAATAGCCGATGAGCAGGACCCGCTGCTTGTGCAGCGCGATCCGATAGTGATCGATCACGCGCGCGAGATCGTGAGCGGCAAACTCGGGCGTGCGCGGAGTCCAGTAGTACCTGATGCTGCTCCAACCCACCACAGGAACGCCGCGACGGGCAAACTCATCGCCGATGGCCTTGTCGAGATCGGCCCAGCCGCCGTCGCCGGTGATGAACACGGCCATCTCGTCAGGGGGATTCGGTACCGCCGCCGCGGGCACCTCGATCAGGGGCAGGTCGGCGACCTCAGGGATCGACGTCGGCGGCAGCTCTTCGGCGGAACGGCGCAACAGCCGGACCGCGCGGATCAGCTCGCGTTCGACTTGTTCGTTCGGAGCGAAGTGATGACGCGCGCCGCGAATGGCGACGGCACGTCCCGTGAGAGTCGTCTCCGCGAAGCGCTGGATGGTGGTGGCCGGGCAGACGCGGTCGTCCCCGCCTTGCACGGCGATCCAGGGAACGGCCAAGTCCGGCGAGGGCTCGATGGTCTCGCCCGCGCCCATCAGGAGCCGATGCGTTCGGAGGCTGCGCCCCGTACACAGCGGTTTGCGCAGCCGCAGCTCGGGGCAAAAGTCGAGGCTCACGCCTCCGGCGAACGCCTCGGGCTTGGCGGCAGCGAGCGCAGCGTAGACCAGGGCCGCACCTGAGGCGTAGCCGGCGAGCACTGTCGGCGTGCTGGCCGGGATCCCCCTCTGCGCGCGAACCTCGCGCGCCAGTTCCTCCAGCGCGGCCCCAGGGTCGGCGCAGGTCTCGGCGTTCTGCTCGATCTGCCGGACAAAGGCGGGCGTGTCGATCTCGACCACGAAGGCCTCGCGCTCGCAGAGTTTGGCCGCCGTGGCGGAGAAGGCCTCGCTCCAACCGCTGTCGCCCGAGAGAAAGAGCACGAGCTTTGTCGGCTGCTGATCAGGAGCGTGCGTTCGGACGATCAGAGTCCCGTGCGTCGCGGCCTGATCCTCCGCAGTTGACCCAGAGGTGCCGCCGACGATTGCCAGAGCGACCGTGGTCAGGAGCGTGCCGGTGGCCAGGGCGCGTGCCGGGCGGGCCCGTCGCATCTAGGGAGACCTCCTCTGCNNGTCCTAGCCGCCGCTCCCGTTCGCTGGGCCTTTGCCGGCGTCGCCATGATCTGCGGCCACCGTCGCGCTCTGCTGGGAGTCCTCATGGCGGCGGCGCATGCTCGGCGGCACGTGCGTCTCGTGCAGGTGCAGGCCCTCGGCGATCACGGGCGTCTCTTGACGCAGCGAGAGATACAGCGCGAGCAGAAACACGCTGACCAGCGCTCCCAGGAAATGCAGCCAGAGGTAGCGCGTGATCCCGCTGATGGCGCTCGTGGCCTCGTCGATCTCCTGCTCGACGACGACGATCCAGTTCACGCCGGGCACCTGTTCGACGACGGCGTAACCCACCAGACGAGGGGGTGCGGCCGCGGTGTCGTGCGCCGCTCCGTCCGGAGCTTGCAGGCGCGGGACGATCCAATAACCGCGGCGGGCCTGCATCGCTGCGCGTATGGCGTCGAAGCCGGGAAAGGTCACGCCGGGGGCGCGTTCTGCTTCGTCGGCAGCGAGGACCAGGCCGTCGGCGGCGCGGATCAGCAGAGCGTGTCCCGTTTGCCCGATCCGCACAGAGGCGAGCACACCGTAGAGGTCGGCGGCGCTGACGATCCCGCGCACGGCGCCCAGCCACCGGCCATCCGTCGGGTCGATGATGGAGTACGCGATCTCGAAGTGCAGCGGCCCGCTCGCACTCGGTCGCTGCGTCTCTCCGACAAAGGCGCCTGCGAGCGGATCCTGTAGCAGGTAGTGATACCAGGCGGCGTCGTACTGAAACGGTCGCCCGGAACGGGCCGTGGTCGCAAGCAGTCGACCATGCGCGTCGAAGACCTGCAGCACCCGCAGCGAGGGCACCAGCGCGCTCGCCAGCCTCAGTCGCGGCGTCATTGACGATGCCAGCAGCGGCTGCAGTAGCTGGGGCTCGCTGCCGGACGCCCAGGCCCGCTCGATGCGGCGCTGTTGCTCGGGCGAGACGACTGTGCGCGACGCCCGCGCGGCGGCGACGACGCTGGGGTCGGTGACGATCAGCCGGAGCTGGATGATCTGGTCTCCGATGAAGTGCTCCAGCAGGAACCTCGTCTGGAGAGCGCGCTGTTCCAGGTCGCGCCCGGCGCTGTCCTGAAGAGTGCTGCGCGCCATCGAAACCACGACAAATGAGCTGAACGCCACCAACGGCATGGCGACGAAGAAGGAGAGCGTGAGCAGTTGCGAGTCGAGGTGATAGCGGCGCTGGGACATGGCGCTCTCGCACGCGCCGCGCCGCGCAAGAATGCTGGACGCGGACAGGCGCAGGTGACGCGACAACAGTATGACCCGTGCGCAGAGGAGTCAAGGGAGTCCGGGAGGGAAGCCGCGCGAACGATCCGGGTTACACTGCGCCACGCGAGGACGGCTTTGACCTGCGGAGGTTGCTGAACGACGGCCATGAGAGTGGCACTGACCGGGGCGAGCGGTTACACCGGGAGCCGCCTGCTCGATGCGCTGCTGGCACACGGTCACCAGGTCTCGGCGCTGGTGCGGAAGCCAAGTGCCCACCCTACGCTTGCCCGGGCAGGCGTGCGCGTGGTGGGAGGGGACCTGCGGGACCGCACTGCCGTGAACGATCTGGTGCGGGACGCGGAAGCCGTGATGCACGTCGCAGCGGTGTATCGGACGGCCGGCCATCCGGACGCCTACTATCGTGCGGTCAACGTCGAGGGCACTGAGCGGCTGCTCGACGCCGCGGTCAGGTGCGGCGTGCGTCGCTTTGTGCACACCTCGACGGTCGGCGTGCACGGCGATATCAGAGAGCCGCCAGCGGACGAGACCGCGCCATTCGCGCCTGGCGACATTTATCAGCAGACCAAGGCCGAAGCCGAGGCCCTGGCGCTGGCCTACCATCGCGACGGGAAGCTGGGCGTTGTCGTGGTCAGGCCGGGAGCGATCTACGGTCCTGGCGAGAGGCGGCTGCTGAAGCTATTTCGAGCGATCGCCCGCGGGCGATACGCGATTGTCGGCGACGGGCGGCCCTTCTATCATCCGGTGTTCATTGACGATCTTGTGGCCGGCTACCTCTTGGCGCTCACGCACCCGGAGGCGGCAGGCGAAGCGTTCATTTTGGCCGGGCCGCGCTACGTCTCGCAAGGTGAGCTGGCGGAGACGATCGCGCGTCACACGGGTGGGCGGCTGCTGCCCTTTCACGTGCCTGCTGCGCCACTGCGCTGGCTAGGGGCCGCATGTGAGGCCGTGTGCGTGCCCCTCGGCATCGAGCCGCCGCTCTACAGGCGTCGAGTGGATTTCTGGACGAAGAGCCGCGCGTTCTCGATTGCGAAAGCGCGACGGGTGCTGGGCTACGGGCCCACAGTGGACGTGGACGAGGGCGTTGCGCGCACGGTCGCGTGGTACCGCGGGGCGGGATGGCTATGAACCGCCACGTGCGGGTGACGGATGCCACTCTTTGGGGCTTGGTGCTCGGCCTGATCGTGGCCGCTGGCGGCATCGACCCGGCCACCGTCTCGGCGCAGCGGTTCTGGGGCGATGGAGCCACGTACTACAGCATGACCTGGAGCCTCGTCGCGGACGGCGACCTGCGCTACGAGGCCAAAGACGTCGCGCGCGTGCGCCGCGAGTATCCTGCGGGGCCGCAGGGCATCCTCCTGAAGCGGTCAAGCGGCGGACTGAAGTGGGACTCGGGTGCCGGCTTCCCGTGGGTGCGGCGGGTGCGGGCCGATGAGAAGCGCGTTTACTTCGCGAAGGCAGCGATCTACCCGCTGGTTGCCGCGCCCTTCGTGCTGGCGCTGGGGAGCCGTGGGTTGATGGTCTGCAACGCGGTGCTGTTCGGTGTGGCGCTGCTCTTGGCCTTCTACGATCTCAAGCGCTCGATCGCACCGTGGGCGGCTCTCGTCGTGGTGCTCGGTCTGTTTGCCATGACCGTGACGCCCGTCTATATCGTCTGGCTCGCGCCGGAGGTCTTCAACTTCGCCGTGATCGTGGCATCGCTGGTGGCGCTACGCAGGAACCGGCCCGTCCTTTCGGCGGTGCTGTTGGCCGCGGCGATCTACTCGAAACCCTACAACCTATGGCTCGCGATCCCGCTCGGCTTAATACCCTTCTTCGAGCAGGAGCGCGGCTTGTTCCTCAAGCGGCTGGCGGAGTCCGCACGCCGCGGCCTCGTGCTCGCGGGCGCAACCGCGCTGCTGTTCGGGCTCAACGTCGCGATCACCGGAGAGATCAACTACCAGGGTGGCGAGCGCAAGACATGGCACGGCGCGCAGTTCCCGTTCGAGGGGCGTGTGACCTTTGGCAACAGCGGCGAATGGATGACTGCCAACCAACCGGGCCCCAAGGCGGAAGGGCAGCGCGAAGGCGTACTCGGGCGCGTCCTCGGTCTTGTTGGTATGGCCTTGGCGGAAGACAAGGACGTGCAGACGGGTTCGGCGGCCCGCGAGCTGCGACCGCGCTGGGTGCTGTCCGAGATGACGGTCTCGCCTGAGGAGATCCAACAGGCATTCCCGCGCAACGCAGTCTACTTCTGGGTGGGCCGCTTCGGAGGCGCGGCGCTCTACTTCGGCCCAATCGTCGCCGCGCTGATCCTGTTTCTCGCGCGGGGCCCGCGCGACGCAGTCGGTTGGTTGGCCCTCCTGGCGCTCGGGGTGTCGTATCTCTTCTACATCCGGATGATGCCGGACAACTGGTACGGCGGCAGTGGCACCATCGGCAACCGCTACTTCACCAACTTGTTGCCACTTGTGCTGCTGATCCTGCCGCGCGGTCGCGAGCTTCTGGCTGCGATCGGCGGCGCGCTGATCGGCGGTGCGTTCGTCGTGCCGCTTCTGGCCTCACCGATGCACTACTCGCTCTGGTTGGGGCACCACGCACTGCTGCCGCAGTACCGCATCGCGCCTCTGGACTTGACGATGCTCCACGACCTGAGCCTCATCGGCGAGGAACCCTGGCGCAAGAAGCAGCCGTTCGGCGACGTAGGTGAGGAGGGGCCACACGGCAGGCCGCCTGCGCCGACGGCGTACTACCTGTACTTCCCGGACGACAGCACGTACTTTCGCGAGGTCGCTCACGGTGGCGAGGGCTTTTGGCTCCGTGGCGGGACAGAGGGTGAGGTGATCCTTCGCACTCTTGGGCCTGTGCGCAACGCGAAGATCCGGCTGCTGGGCGGTCCCGAGGGCGATCGGGTGAAGGTGCGCGTGGGGGCGCGCTCGACGCGTCTGGCGTTGACCGCGGCTGAGGAGCGCACGCTGGATTTCGAGCTGGGCGAGGGAGTGCTGTACCACGGCGACCGTCTGCACGTCTTGCGCTTTTCCTCTTCGGACGGGGCCATCGTGAACGACCCGGCACCGCGGCGCCTGGGCACGTTTGTGCGTATCGCACTGGAGCTGGCGCCCTCTCGAGATCCGGTTGCGCGCTAGGCGGGTTTCCTAGGAACCCAGGGAGTCGACCGCAGGCCGCGTGCGGCTGAAGAGGCCGCGAAGCAGGGCGCGCTCCTTCTCATCCCAGACACCGAGCGCGAGAGTGGCGAGCGCAAAGGCCAGCGTGGCGAGCGTGCCGGAGAGCCACAGTGGCCAAGCGCTCGGCAGCGCAAGCAGCATCCCGGCGAACACGGCCGTAGCAGCCAGCGGGCGCAGAGAGGTCCTGATCCAGGGCACGCTGTGACCGCCGCGCGCGAGCGGCCACGCAGTCGCAAGGAAGTAGCAGACCTCTGTTGCCAGTGTGGCCCAGGCGGCGCCGTATGCGCCGTGGGAGGGGATCCACACGAGGTTGAGCGTCACGTTGAGGACGGCCGCGAGCGTGGACACGACGACGATCGTGCGCCACCGATTCAAGCAGGCCAGGGTCGTCTCGCCCAGGTTGGAGAGAAACATGAAGACCGCCGCAGGCAGGAGGATGCGCATCAGCGGCACACTGGGCACGTAGCGTGCGCCGAAGATCACTGCGGTGAACGGTCCGGCAGCGATCAGGCCGAATGCTGCCACGGGGAGCCCGGCGATGAGCAGGTACTTCGAGGCGCGACGGTACAGCACGGTGAGCGATGCTGGCGCGTGGAACGCGAGCGCAGCCATGGTCGGGATGAGCGCAAAGCCCAGGATGCGTGGCACCAGGGTCAGCCCCTCGAGCACCAGGGCCGGGGCAGCGAAATAGGCCACTTCCTCCGCCCCCTTGATGCGCTCGAGCAGGACCTGGTTCACCTGGAAGAAGAGAGTCACCATGGCGCCGGCATAGGCAAACGGCAGGCCGCGGCGGACCAGGTCGCGCCAGGCAGCGAGGTCGGCCGTTGGCCGCAGTGCGCAGACGCGCTTCGTGACGAAGACACCAAGTCCGAGAGTGTCGAAGAAGCGCACAGCGACGAAGGCCAGGACAAAGCCGAGCACGCCGCCGCCCCACAGCAGGCTGGCAAGTGCGGCGCCGAGCAGCGCGGCTCGCTCGACGACGAGAGAAAGGGCCTCGGTCCCGAAGCGTTCGAAGCCCTTGAGCAGCCAGCGCAGTGTGGACTTGACCGACTTCAGCAAGAGATCGACGGTCAAGACGGCAATCGCGAGCCAGGTGACGGCGTCGAAGAGACGCGCGCCAATCAGCCAAGCGAGCAGCAGTGTGAGGACGGATAGCACGCCTTGCAGGCCCAGCAGGTTGCCGATGAGCGAACGCGCGAGACTGCGGTCGCGTGAGATCGACAGTGTCGATGCGTACGACATGCCGAGATCGGGCAAAAGACGGAAGAGGCCAACGAACGCAAAGGCCGTGCGGTAGACGCCCCACTCTTCGACTGAGAGCAGCCGTGCGGCGAGAAAGGCGAGCAGGAACAGCAGGCCGTTCGAGAGCTCGCCCGCAGCCGAGAAGAGCGTGTTGCGGGCGACGCGCTGCCCGAGTCCGGAGGCCGCGACGCTCTCGTCCTGACCTATCAGCTCCCTTGCTCCTTGCGGAGGAGGGCATCCAGTCCGCGGCTGATCTTCANNGTGCTGGCAAGCCAGGTTGACCCAGGACATCGGTTCGGTCGAACGCCGGCGCGAGTCGAGAAACTCACGCAGATTGGCGTGCGCGTGGATGTAGCGCGCCAACGCCTCGACCGCCGGGCCCCACTCGTCGCCCGCGTCGCCCTCCTCGACTACCTGCACCTCGGCCACCAGCGTGTCGAGGCCGACAAGGCTGACTACGCGCGCCCGTTCACGACCGTCCAGCTCGAGACGGTAGTTGCCGTCGTGTCGCGGCTCGCTGGCGACCAGCTCGGCGATCGTGCCGAGGGGTTGCAGGTCGCGCGCGCTCGGGAGCGGCAGGTCGGGGTCCTTCTGGGCGAGGACCAGCAACTGGCGGCCGCAGCGGCCGGCCATCTCCAGGGCCTTCAGCGTTCCCGGCCGTGCCACCACGGTCTCGAGAGATGCCCGCGGAAACAAGGCTCCATCGCGCAGTGGCAGCACCGGCAGGAGGCGACAGGACGGTGGCTCTTCAAAGGACGATCTCGTCACCGTGATCTCCTTTCGGGCAGCATCGCGCGCAGGCGACGCCTCCACTTGAGGGCCAGCACCGCGCGAAGCGAACGGCGTCCCTCACCTGGCAGCAGCTCGACGTAGTCCTCGCCGATACGAGCGACGGCCATCGGATCGCTGCCCGGCAAGGAGATCGGCATGCCAGCTATCTTCCCGCAAAACGCCACACGGTAGCCGGTCGCGCCAGCCAGGCGGAAGGCCGTCGAGCCGAATGCATGCCACGGGAAACAGAACTGTCGTGTGTCTCGCCCAAGACGCTCGGCGATGACTGTGCGCGCCAGGGCCAACTCTCGGCGAACGGCCTGCTCGTGCTCGTCGCGGGTCTCCAGACGGCAGTGAATGGCTCCTCGGTCGAAGCGTCGCCGCAGCTTGCGTTCCCAGCCGTCGCTTCGAAAGAGCTCGTGGCCCTCTGCCGCTGCCAGTTCGCGGCAAGCACTGCGGATGGCAGGGTCCTCGTAGAAGCGGAGGGCATCTGAGAGTCGTGGCTGCGAGTGCAACAACGGGGTGCCCAGGGCCGCCTGCGGGGCAAAGAGGTCGTGGCCGTCCTCATATATCAGGGGGACGTCGAGTGGTTCGTACCCGGTGCGCAGGTCCGGGCTCAGAAAGCCGGCCAGCCGCGGCGACGTGTGGACCAGCGCATGGGAGTAGCTGTGGCTCTCGACATCGATGAGCCCAGAGTGGGCGAGGTCGTCAAGCTCTTCCCAGGTGAGGAGGGCTTCGGCGCCCTGCTCGCGCGCGAGCAGAGCCGCGGCGGCCACGCGGCCCGCAGTGACGTCGTCCCAGGTCGGCGGCAGGGGACCTGATCGCGAGGCGGTGCGTCCGGGGATGACGAAGACGATCCCCTTCATGCCGTAGCGACGCAGGATGGGCAGGCCGACCGTGCGTAGGCTGCTGCGACCATCGTCGAACGTGAGCACGACGGCCCGCTGGGGTGCCGGACGCTCGCCAGAGAGCACTGCCGCATACTCGGCGCCGGAGAGCGTGGTGTAGCCGTTGCGCGCGAGGTGCTCGATCTTGCTCCGGAAGGACTCGGGTTCGAGACTGTGGAAACAGAAAACCGGCACATGGCCGCGAGGGAGCGGGCCGCCTGTGACGAACGTAGGGTAGCGGCGAAGTGCCAGGTCGCGCGCGACCTCGACGATCTCTCGCAGCTGCCGCCGCAGCAGGCCCTGCCGGAGCACTAGCGAGACCTGGCTTTCCGCAGGCGCGCAGCCCGGGCCTGGCGTGCGGCGCGTGCCCCGTGGTCTGACGAATGCAGCCCGACCGCAAGAGGGTTGGCCATCGGCAGAGTCTAGCGCTTGCTGAGCGCCTGTTCCGCTACGAGCTCATCGTACAGGGTCTCGATCCGACGCACGCAGGCCGCGAGGTCGTAATTGGCTGAGGCCTCTCTGGCAGCGCGCGCGAGTTTCGCTCGCAAGGGAGCGTCTGAAAGAACACGATCGAGTGCGCGAGCCAGCGCGTCCTCGTCTCGCGGTGGGACAAGCAGGCCGGTCACGCCGTCGGCCAGGACCTCACGGCAGCCGTCAACCGCCGTGGAAACGATCGCCCGTCCGGCGGCCATGGCCTCGAAGAGCACGAGCGGCGTCCCCTCGTAGGTCGAGGAGATGCACAGGACGTCGACGGCTGCGAGCACGGCGGGGATATCCGCGCGATGGCCTGCGAAGACCACGCGCTCGGCGATGCCAAGGGAGGAGGCTTGTGCCCTGAGCGGAGCCAGCAGGTTGCCGTCTCCGACGACGAGAAGATGGGCGCGGGGGTGGGTGGCGCAGGCGCGCGCAAAGGCAGCCAGCAAGTAGCGGTGGCCCTTCTGCGTGTTCAGCCGCCCGATCGAGCCCACCACAGTGGCGTCCGGCGATAGCCCCAGTGCGGCGCGGAGCGCGCTGACAGCGGCAGGGTCTGTCGCGCTGAACTCTTGGAGCGGGGCCCCGTTGAAGATGACGCGCACGCGGTCGGCCGGCACGTGGCGCTTGCGCACCAGGAAATCGGCCGTGGAAGCGCTCACGGCAATGGCGCGATCGGTGAAGCGCGCAAGCAGGCGATCGGCGAGGGCTTGGTAGGCCGGCATGCGCGGGTCGGCGAAGTGCTCGTGGAGCACGAGCGACGCTCCGGTGAGACGCGCGGCCAGCCGGCCGAAGTCGGCCGCGGCGTACCCATGGACGTGGAGGATGCGAGCGCCTTGTCGTCGGACCAGCCGCACCAAGTCGGTGAGTATGCGGGGGTCGAACGGGCCGCGACCGAGATACGCGAGCGGGATGCCCTCGGCCTCAAGCGCCAGCGAGCCGGGCTCGGGCGATTTGAGACCGCAGAGCGTCACCTCGAAGCGACGGTCGAAGCGCGGGAACCACCACGAGAACAGGCGTGAGACCCCGTGCGTGCTCGATCCCGCGACGCCGAACTTGTCGCAGACGTGGACAACGCGCGTGCGCATCCTAGCTCGGCTCGGATGATGCGGTTGCGGCTTCGGGAGCACGGCTGCGGGACGTCCACACCAGCGCCCCCGAAAGCGAGAGCAGCACGACCAGGCCGGCGCCGACCAGGCTGAACGCAAGGGCCTGGTCCGCGGGCAGGCCGATCTGGCCGAAGTAGAGCACGAAGACGCTCTCGCGCAGGCCCCAGCCGTTGAAGGAGATGGGCACGCTCTGAATGAGGCCGCACAACGGCACCATCAGGAAGCAAGCGCCGAGGGGCAGGCCGATCCTTAGGGCGCGCGCGACGCAGAGGAAGTAGAACACGATCAAGGCCTGGAGCGCGACGCTTCCGGCGAATGCTGTCCAGACCACGCCAACCTCTGTGCGGTAGACGTGCACGGCCTCCTGGACGGTCTCGAAGCGCTCCTGCGCCCATGGCAGGCTGCCCAGGCCACTCTTCGCCATCCAGCGCCGCGCGACACCCGGTCGAAAGAAGATGTAGGCGAGCAAGGCGAAGAACGCGCCCAGCCCAAAGACGACCAAGCGCGCGCCGGCCAAGGCACGTAATTGTGCGCCTCCGAGGACATAGGCCCCGGCCGCCAGCAAGTAGAGCGCGCCGAAGCCGACGATGCGGTCGATTGCGACGACAGCGAGCGAGGAGGTGAGCGAGCCGGTCAGCTTCTTGCCGTCACGCACTCGGATCAGGTCCCCGCCGATGTTGCTCGGCAGGAAGTTGTTGAAGAAGGTCGCGA
>PMCG01000089.1 GCA_003155335.1 Acidobacteriota bacterium | reverse complement strand
GCACCCAGCTCGCTCAGTCCAGCCCGGATCTGCATGCCCTGCGCCGAGTTCATGTCGCTCACGTACTTCCGCGCCTCGTCGAACATCATCTGGCCAGCCCCCCACTGCTGGGCCGCGAGGTGTTCGCGCGCCAGCTCGATGTAGAGCGTGGCGATCTTGGTCTTGGTCTCACCGTCATCCGGCCGCCAGATCAGCGCCTGCCGATACTGCTCGATCGCGCCATGACGATCGCCGCGGTCCTTCTGCAGGAAATCCCCGAACTGCACCAGACGCGCGGGATTCTCGCGATCGCGCGTGATGCCTTCGGCGTGGGCCCACCCTGCTGCCTCGATCTCCTTGACGCGCAGGGCGAATCGCAGCAACTCGTCGACCACGCGAGTGCCCGTGGCCTCGTTCTTGACCGCTTCCTGGTACAGTCCGACCACACGACGGATGCTGAAGTCCGGCGCGTCCGCCGCCTCAGGAGTCCCAGCCGCAACGCCCTTCCCCGGCTTGCCACCCGCTGCTCGCCTCCCGGCTTGACTGAGCTCGAAGCGACGAACGGCGTGCGGAGCGAGCACGCTGGCCAACCCCAGGTGCGCCTCGGTCAGAGTTGGCCGCGCGGCTCGCGCGCGCTCGAAGAGGTCGATGGCTCGGAGCTCCTCGGGCTTGAATTCCGCTGGCCGCTCCTGCGTCTCACCCGCCGCAGGCGTCGGCAACGGAGCACGCTCGGCCTTCTTGGCCCAGATCTGCCCCTGAAGACACAGCGCCTCAGGTCCGTCGACCGATGGATCCAGGCTCTTGGCTAGCGCCGCGTCGAACTCACCCTGTTCGAGTAGGGCCCGTGCCTGATCGAGTGGCCCGTTGGCGGGGGCGCTCTGACNNCGACCGTTCCCAGACACTAGCGCACCACCCGCGTTAAGCGTTTGAGACGCGCGACCGCGAGAGTCGCGCGATCAACCACGTTCCCGTTGGCGTCGTTCAGCAGGCCTTCGATCGCCGGAAGCGCCTCCGGGGTCTCCATGTCCGCGATCACGTCCACCAAGGCCGCGCGCACGTCCGCGCTCGGGTCCTGCAAGTACGGGGTCAACTCCGGCAGGAACGAGGGCCCCAGCTCGACGAGATAGTCATGGCAGCGCAAGCCGGCCGGCCGCCGCGGCAGCGCCAGCACAATGCTGTCCACGAAGACGCGGTCGCCCAAGAGCGCCAGTGCGAAACAGTATGCCAAGCGCAGGTCCTCGCTGCCCTCGCGCTGGTAGTCTTTCTTGAGCGCGGGCAAGAGAGACGCCTCGGAGATACGGGCCAGGCCCTCGATCCCGAAACGTCGACGCTGCGGATCCGAGTCCTGCACCAGGGCCAAGAACACGTCGCGCAGCGCCGGGTCCCGCACGCGCGCCATCGGCTCCAAGATGCGCTGTTCCCATTCCTTGCGTCGGTTGCTCTCCCACGCTTCGCGAAGGGCTGGGCCGGCTTCGCGCACTCCGAGCGCGCCCAACGCGTGAAGCGTGCGCGAGCGCACGTCGCCGGATTCATCCGTCAGCAGCGGCACGAGCGCCTTGCCCTCCGCGCGGGCCCCGATCTTCTCCATCGCGGTGACCACCTCTGCCCGCACGCCCGGGTCAGGATCCTGCAAAGCCGCCGTCAGCTCGGCGCGCGCAGACTGGCCTCGCAGCACTCCCAGCGCGACCGCGGCCGTCTTGCGCACGGCCGCCACATCGTCATGCAGCAGGCGTCCGAGGGCGGGCACCGCGGCCGGATCCACTCGCACATCACTCGGGATGCGGTAGGTGTCGATCGTGTCGGAGAAAGCGCCCAGTAACCGCTCCACCGCCGGCGGTCGATCGCGCTCGGAATAGACGTCGACCAATCCGTCAATGGCCTCCTCACGCACCGGCGCCAGCCCGTCGCCCAGAAGCGTGGTCAACGCCGGCACGGCCGCCGGGTCACGCAGCTCCCGCAGCGCCTTGACGACAGCCAGACGTACCTTGCCATCCGCATCTCGTGCCAGCGCCGCCAAAGGCGTGACGCTGTCCTGGCAGCGAGTCTTTCCGAGCGTCGCCGCCGCCACCTCGCGCACGCGCGCGTTCGGGCTCTTGAGGTTGGCGCGCAAGTCGTCGCAGGAGGTGCGCGCGAGCACTACAGTGCTCGCCGCCAGAGTGACCGTCGCCAGTCCGCTTGTCACGACAGTTCGTATCATCGCTGAACGCTCCCGGCGTGGATATGCGGGCAACATTAGCACGCGCCACGCAAGCGCATCAAGACTCGTCACAAGCGCGACAGCTTGAGCAGGTATCGGGCCCGGCGCAGTCCTTCGCAGACCAACCGACCGCCTCTCGGCGCGCGTGCAGCAAGTCCGGCCGCCCGGGCCACGCTACGGCCGAACGCCGTGGTCTCCCGCCGAGCCATACTCCGCNNCGCCGCCGCGCCTGAGCCTCGCCAAAGACCTGTCGTAGGATCTCGTCGAGAATACGTACCCGCAGGGCGCCACGCTCGCGCGTGAGATCCTCCTCTGTGAAGCGCAGCTCTGCGCGCTTCAGGAAGTCACGGAACTCCTGCCAGACCCGATCATCGACGTCGAAATCAGGGCGGATCGGCCGCACGCGCGCTGAGTTCTGCTGCGAGCGCACGCCGGCCGTCCCCACTTGGCCGGACGTGATCTTGTCCTCTGCCTCGTAGAGCATGGAGAAATCGAAGAAAGCGCGCCGGCTGTCAAGATAGGCGACGAACTTCGACGGCGTCTCCGGCTCGACGCAGTAGTCGGGCGCGA
Source organism: Acidobacteriota bacterium (assembly GCA_003155335.1). GTDB lineage: Bacteria > Acidobacteriota > Vicinamibacteria > Fen-336 > Fen-336 > FEN-336. Next base: position 1,600 of record PMCG01000089.1, on the reverse strand, counting down.
TGCCCCCGCCACCGTAGACCTTGCGCCCGGCCGCTGTCAGTTTCGGTTCGCCTGTGGGCGCCGCGCAACCCACACGCGAAGATGCGGAGTAGTAGTCCTCGAGAGCCGTTGAGCCATAGTCGCGCTGGATCGACCGCCCTGACGGGGTGTAGTAGCGCGCCGTCGTCAGTTGGAGGGCATAGCCGCGCAGGCTGTGCAGCGGCAAGATGGTCTGGACAAGCCCCTTGCCGAAGGTGCGCTCGCCGACGATCAGGCCGCGGTCGTGATCTTGTATGGCTCCCGCGACGATCTCTGAGGCGCTCGCCGAGTGCGCCGACGTCAACAGGATCAGCGGCAGGTCCGCGCACAAGCTGTCCCCCTCCGTGATGTAGTTCGACTCATCGCGCGCCGTGCGGCCGCGCGTGTAGACGACGAGCTGGCCCTTGCCCAAGAAGAGGTTTGCGACAGCGAAGGACTGGTCGAGTAGGCCGCCAGGGTTGTCGCGAATGTCGAGGATCAGCGAGCTCGCGCCCTGGGCCTTGAGCGTATGAATGGCCCGCTCCAGCTCTTTCTCGCATGTGGCCGGGGATCCGGGCCGGCAAGCGGTGACTTCGTTGAAGTCGACCAGTCGCACATACCCTGTGCGCGGCGTAACCATGAAGGAGTACGGCACCGCATGGAGCGGGATCTCGTCGCGGATCACGGTGAACTCAAGGGGAGCATCGTAGCCGCGGCGCGTGATCGTGACCTTCACCGACGTGCCCTTTGGCCCCTTCAGCCGACGCACTGCTTCGTCGATGCTCATCCCACGGGCGTCTCCGTCATCGATGCGGCTGATGATGTCGCCCGCCCGAATTCCCAAACGATGTGCCGGCGAACCTTCGAAGGGCGAGATGACCGTGATGTTGCCCTCGATCGCCTGGACGCTGATTCCCAGGCCGTAGTACGAGCCGCGCTGTCGCTCCTGCAACTGCGAGTGCTCACGCGGCTCCAAGAAATCGGAGTGCGGGTCGAGCGTATGGAGCATCCCACCGATCGAAGACGCTATCAGGCGTTCGCTCTTCGTCTCCTCGACGTACTCGTCCTGGATCGTCTGCATGAGCTGCGCGTAGCTCCGGAGTCGGTCGCCGACCTGGCTACTGCCTGCGACGACCGAGCTGCCGACGAGCCCGCCCACGAGAGACGAAACGCCCACGAGACCCACGCTGATAAGGCCGACACGGGATAAGCGCTGCATCACGCGGTCATCATACCAGAGAGCGCTTCGCCAGACTCGCCGCGACATGCAGCGGGCCTTGACCCTGCCATGTGGCAGCGCCAAGGCCCGCTGTGCCGGCTTCGTCCCGACGACTCAGAAACGCAGTCTCAACCCGAACGTGGCGCTGACGCCGCCCGGTTGGATGTCATAGGCCTCGAAGTCGCCACCCATCGCGACCTTCTTGGTCCAGAGGTAGCGCACTTCCGTCGTGAGGGCGAAATCATAACTCAGGGGCACGCGCACACCCGCCGCAACGTGCAACCCGGGCGTGACTCCGGAGGCCTCGTACTCCGCGTCGAAGTCCTCCTTCGCGCCGAAGTCGAAGTAGCCCCCGTGTTCCCTGTACTGCCACACGACGAGATC
>PMCG01000242.1 GCA_003155335.1 Acidobacteriota bacterium | reverse complement strand
CCGGCGCCGAAGGCCCCGACGCCACAGGCCAGGAACATGTAGCCCAGCTGACTCACGGTCGAGTACGCCAGCACGCGCTTGATGTCGTTCTGCACGAGGCCGATCGAGGCCGCGAAAATCGCCGTCAAGGCGCCGATCACGGCGACCACGAGCATCGCGTTTGGCGCACGCGAGAAGATCGCCGACGAGCGCGCCACCATGTAGACGCCTGCGGTCACCATCGTGGCCGCGTGGATCAGCGCAGATACCGGCGTCGGGCCTTCCATCGCGTCAGGCAGCCAGACGTAGAGCGGCAGCTGCGCGCTCTTGCCGCACGCGCCGAAGAACAGGCACAGCGCCATGATCGTCAGCGTACCGCCCCAGGCGTACTCCACGGGCATGTGAGCAGCGGCAGTCATCACGGTGCCGAAGTCGACGCTGCCGAAGGTCACGAACATCAAGAAGAGGCCAAGGACAAAGCCCGCGTCGCCGATGCGATTGACGATGAACGCCTTCATACCAGCGCTGGAGGCGCTGTGCTTCTCGAACCAGAACCCGATCAGGAGGTACGAGCAGAGGCCCACTCCTTCCCAGCCCACGAAGAGCACTAGGTAGTTCGCCCCCAAGACGAGCGTCAGCATGGCGAACATGAAGAGGTTCAGGTAGGCCATGTAGCGCGCGTAGCCCGGGTCGTGGCCCATGTAGCCGATCGAGTAGACATGGATCAGGAAGCCGACAAAGGTCACGACCAGGATCATCACAGACGAGAGCGGATCGAGCAGGAGCGACCAATCCACTTGAAAAGAGGTGGTGCCACTCGCGATCGGCGCCAAGCCGCCAGGGATCCACGTCCCGAGGCGCTCGAGGATCGCCTGCCCAGGCCGCGCGTGAGCCTGGACCACGGCGTAGAGCGAGACGAGGAACGACAGGGCCACTGTACCGGCGGCGACGATGCCGATCAGCGGCGAGCCGGCCTGCGCTGCGCCATGGACATCGGGCGCCTCGCCTCGGCTGCGGCGGCCGAGCAAGCGCACGCCGATTGTGAGATTGAAGAGGAAGCCGATCAGCGGCAGCAGGGGAATCAGATACAGGAACTTATCCATCGCGAACCGGTTGGTCGAAGAGAAGCGCGCGCCGACAGGCGGCACTGACTGTAGTGCGAGCGGGTAGCAGGCGTCAAGCGCGAGTGGCGCGCCATTCAGGACGCCTGCTTGCGCCCGCTCGCCAGCGCGCGCATACTCGAATAGAGACATATAGCGTTCCGGGACGCACCACTGAGCGCAGTGCGTGCGACCGGGACGGCCGGGGAAGACCCCTGATGAAGCTCAAGGGTCTCAAGGTCACCACCGACGTCGGGCTCCCGATGCTCTTGGCTGTTGTGTGCGTCGGCGCCTCCGCGTATTTCGCGTTCGTCTACCTCCCGCGCCAGCGGGAAGCCACCATTGAGCGTTGGCGCGGTGAGCTCGAGAGCCGGGCGGACGGCCGCAAAGGGGCCATCGAGCTGTGGGTGGCCAACGGCCTTGCTGACGCCCAGGGCATTGCCTCGTTCCCGTCGCTGCACAGGCTCCTAGCCCGGCGGGGTGCGCTCTCAACGAGCGTCGTCGCCGACCAACAGCACGTGGACGAGATCCTCTCGCGGCTCGCGTCCGCCGAAGGACGTCTCGGCAGCTACGCCATCGATCGATCCCTGCGAGTGGTCGCGCGCGATGCGCGACTGCGAGAGATCGATCCCGGCCGCCTCGACGTGGCACGAGCCGTTCTGGCGAGCGGCACAGCCTCCAGCGATTTCCATCGGCACAGCGACGCCAGCGTCGTCGTGACCTTCGCGGTGCCGGTGCGCGAGGCTCCTGGAGATGCGCCCGTGGGCGTCGTGATAGTCATCGACGACCCGTCCCGGTGGCTGTACCCCTACGTCGGCATAGGTCCGGCTGCCGCAAGCTCCGCCGAAACCCTCCTGGTGAAACGGGACGGCGACGACGCGCTGTTCTTGAGCCCGCTGCGCCACAATCCCGCGCTGCCGCTCACGTTCCGGCGTCCGCTCTCTCTTCCCGGCTTCGCTGCCCAGGAGGCGCTGGGCGGACGCGAGCGCTTCGGCGCCTACCGTGACTACCGCGGCGTCCTGGTCTTGGCCGCCACGCGACTCATTCGCCACGCCAACTGGGGGCTGGTGACCAAGATCGACCGCGACGAGGCGCTGGCCCCCTTCCGCTCACGCATGTGGCGAGATGGCCTCACCAACGGAGGGCTGCTGTTGGCACTGGTTGGCCTGGCTCTGCTCTTCTGGCGAGCGGAGCACCGGTCGAGCGCGGAGGCGCTGCGCGCCGTTTCTCTGCGCCAGCAAGCCCTGCTCACCGCCATCCCCGANNGAGTTCTTTGGGAAGGACGTCATCGGAACAGGGGCCGCCCATTACTTCGAAGGCGAACAGGGAACGTACGAGACGGTCCGGCCGCTCTTCCGCGGCGAGGAAAGCGTCATCTACGTCGAGAGCTGGCAGAGACGGAAGGATGGCGCGAAGCGCCTTCTCGCTTGGTGGTGCCAGGTGCTCAAGGATGGCGCCGGACGGGTGACGGGGGCGATCTCCTCGGGCCGCGACATCACGGAGCGCAAACGCGCGGAGACCGCACTGCGCGAGAGCGAGGAGCGCTTCCGAAGTCTCTACGAGAACACCAGCGTCGGCCTCTACCGAACGACGCCGGACGGCCGGATCTTGATGGCCAATCCGACGGCTCTGCGGCTGTTGGGGTTCGCCTCGTTTGAGGACCTGGTCCAACGCAATCTCGAGAGAGCCGGGTTCGAGCCTGCCTACGCGCGTAGGGACTTCCGCGAGCGCCTGGAACGGGATGGGAAGATCGTCGGGCTTGAGAGTGTCTGGAACCGCAGGGACGGTACGGTGATCTACGTCCGCGAAAGCGCCACAGTCGTCCGAGACGAGAACGGTCAAGCACTCCACTACGACGGGACGTTCGAGGACGTCACCGACCGCAGGCGCGCGGAGCAGGCCTTGCGCGAGAGTGAGGCGCGCTATCGCCTGTTGGTCGACCAAGCCCCCTACGCCATCGGCGTTCAGCAGGAGGGCCGGGTCATCTTCGCCAATCCGGCCGCCGTGCGCCTGTTCGGTGCCACGAGCGCGGAAGACCTCATCGGCAAGACGATCGCCACGCTCGTCCATCCGGAGGACTGGCCGGCGACTCAGGATCGCGTCGCGCGCATGCTGGCAGGAGAGGGCGGTCTCTTCCCGACCGAGAACCGCTACCTGCGACTGGACGGCCGCGAGGTGCCGGTCGAGGTCTTTGCCAGTCCTTTCACGCACGCGGGCAGGCCGGCGGTGCAGGTGATCGCCATCGACACCACACAGCGCAAACGGCTCGAGGAAGAGCTGCGCCAGTCGCAGAAGATGGANNGCGGAGGGGCCGGCCCGCAAGAAGATGGACGAGATCCTGCGCGCCTCAGAGCGAGCCGCGGGGCTCACGCGGCAGCTCTTGGCCTTCAGCCGCCGCCAGGCCGTTCAGCCGGTACGGCTGGACATCAACACGGTACTCATGGACGTCGAGAAGATGCTGCGGCGGCTGATCGGCGAGGACGTAGAGCTGATTGCGAGCTGCGCGCCGGATCTGTGGCCAGTTTTCGCCGATGCCGGCCAGATCGTGCAAGTGCTCATGAACCTGGCGGTCAACGCGCGCGACGCCATGCCCACCGGTGGGAAGCTTTCCATCGAGACTCGCAACGTCGACCTCGCGCCCAGCGCGGGGGCGGAGCGGCACGGGCCGCACGTGGCTCTGATCGTCAGCGACACCGGGCACGGAATGGACCGCGAGACGCTGGCGCACCTGTTCGAGCCGTTCTTCACGACGAAGGAGCTCGGCAAGGGGACNNGCATCGTCCAGCAGAACAACGGTCACATCGAGGTCGAGAGCGAGCCGGGCCGGGGCTCGACCTTCACGGTCTACCTGCCACGCCTTCAAGGGCCGGTTGCGGCGCCAGCCCCGGAGCGGCGCGCGCTCGTCTGGGAGCCGGAGCTGCGCGGTTCAGAGAGCATCCTGCTCGTCGAGGACGAGGAAGGGCTGGGCGTCGTCATCTCCGAGCTCCTCGGCACGGCAGGCTACAAGGTGGTCCATGCCAAGGATCCCGTGGAAGCTCTCGCCCACGTTCGTCAGCAGCGTCCCGCGTTCGACGTGCTCCTCACGGACGTGATCATGCCGCAGATGAACGGGCGCGATCTGGCCCTCAAGGTGCGCGCCATCCAGCCGAAGATCAAGGCGATCTTCATGTCGGGCTATGCGGAGGACGCGCTCGGGACCGTCCTGGCAGCGGACGTCGCCTTCCTCCAGAAGCCGTTCACCCAGGCGGCTCTGCTGCGGAAACTGCGGGAAGTGCTGGCCGGGCCGGGCCCGTCACCTTAGGTCGACGCCGGCGCGGGCGGCTCGACACGCAAGCGGTAGCCCACGCCGATCTCGGTGGTCAGAAGCGTCGGTCGCGCAGGATCCTTCTCGATCTTGTGCCGAAGCTGCGTCATGTACACGCGCAGGTATTGGTTCTCGTTGACCGCTCCGGGTCCCCAAACCTCTTTCAAGAGCTGCCGGTGCGTGACGACGCGTCCCGCGTAGTGCACCAGCGTGGCCAAGAGCTTGTACTCGAGGCGGGTCAAATGCAGCTCCTGACCGTCGCGCGTGACGCGCCGCGTGGCGAGGTCGACTCGCAGGCCTTCAGCCTCGAACACCGGATCGCTCGACTCGGCGCGCAAGCGCGCGCTGTGCCGCTCTGCCACTCGCAGCCGGGCGAGCAGCTCGGGCATACCGAAGGGCTTGGTGAGGTAGTCGTCGGCTCCGGCGTCCAGCGCCGCCACCTTGTCCGACTCCTGGCCGCGCGCGGACACGACCACGATGGACGCCGTCGACCACTCGCGCAGCCGGCGTGCGACGTCGACACCGTCGCCGTCCGGCAGCCCAAGGTCCAAGACCACGAGCTCGGGATTGTGGCTCGATGCCTGCGCGAGGCCGTCTGCCGCGGTCACGGCCTCGAGCACGCGGTAGCCCTGACCCTCCAGCGCCGGCCGCAGGAAGCGCCGCATCTGCGGTTCGTCCTCGATCACGAGAACGGTGGGCGCTGGGGTGCTCACGGCCTCATTCTGATCCTTCGTCGCCACCGGCGCCATCTGTCTCCGTTGGGACAGCTGGGGGTTGGCCTTCGACGGGCAGTCGCAGTCTCACGACTGTACCGCCGCCGGGTCTGTTCGCGGCTTCGATCGTCCCGCCGTGCGCGAGGACCATCCCGCGACAAATGGCCAGGCCCAGACCGCTCCCGCCAGGCGCAGCGCCCGGGCCGCGGAAGAACTTGTCAAAGACGCGCGCCTCCACACCTGCCGCCAGGCCGGGGCCACGGTCGAGCACTTCGAGCTGGAGCCAGGCGTCGTCCTGTCTCGCCACCAGCTCGATCGAGGTGCCGGCCGGCGTGTGCCGAACGACGTTGTCGAGCAGATTCACGATGACTTGCTCGACGAGCACGGGGTCGGCGTGCACCATCGTGGCCTCGCGCGCGATGTGCACGTCCACTGCGCGCCCGTCCAGCCGAGAGCCGAGGCGCGCGAGCGCCGCGCCCACGAGCTCCTCGATCGGCACCCACTCCTTGGCAACGACGAGATGGCCCGACTCGAGGCGCGTCATGGCGAGCAAGTTCGCAACTAGGCGACTCAGGTGCTCCGCCTCGTCCTGGATCGTGCGCAACAGATCGGTGCGTTGAGCCGCGGCGAGCGTGCCGCTGTCTTGGAGCAACGTCGTGGCACAACCGACGATCGCTGCCAGTGGCGTGCGCAGGTCGTGAGAGACCGAGCTGAGCAGCGAGGTGCGCAGCTCCTCCGTGCGCGCGCGCAGCTCGATCTGTTTGGCCTCCTCGGCGAGCAACGCCCGTTCGAGCGCGCTGGCCGCCTGCTGCGCCAGCGCATCGAGCATCTGGCGACGGTTTGCATCGGTCAACGGTCGCCCGTCGGCCGAGCGAAAGCCGACGACGCCCACCGCGCGTGCACCGCTCTGCAGTGGGAGATACAGCGCGGCGACACCGGGAAGAGTGTCGGTGCCCTGGCCAGCCGGNNAAGCCGGACGCGCCAGAGGTCGTGGTCAGAGCGCCCTCGTCCCTGGCCACCAGCACTGTGGCAGGCCCGCCCAAGGCGGCCTCGACTTGCCGAGCCGTGGCGGCTGCGATGGCGTCCACGTCCCGGGCATGCGCCAGCTCGCGCGCGAAGGCGTGCAGCGTGGCGGACCACTGGGCCTGCGCGCGCGCCACCTCGGCGCGTTCGCGGACCCGTGCGGCCAGCGTGCTCACGATCAGGCCGACGACGAGCATGGCGCCAAAGGTGGGCAGGTAGACNNTCCGTGGTCTGAAAGTGGCCGTTCATCGCAAAGGCCACGGCCGTGGCCAGGGCCACGGCGGCCAAACTGCCAAGGTAGCTCGCTGGGCGTGAATGCAGATTCAGGATGGCCGGCGGGCGGCGCGACGTGCCCTCCGCTGGGTCGCCGCTGCTCACGTACACCTCGATGTCCCCGCTGCCGCGGATGACCTGATCGAGCAGCGAGCCGCCGACAAAGTCGCGCCAGTGCGAATGTGTCGGTTTTCCCAGGAGTATCTTTGTGGCGTTGTGCTCGCGAGCGTACGCGAGTAGCGTCTCACCGACGCTCTCGCCGCTGAGGGTCGCGACGCGGCCGCCCAGCGATTCCGCCAAGCGCAGGTGCTGCGTCACCCAGTCGCGGTCTTCCTGTGGCAGCCGNNGGTCCGGGACCGACACAGACGAGGATCCGTTCCGCAGCGGGCCAGGTGTCAGCGATGCCGTGCTCGCGGCGGTAGGCCCGCACGTCGGCATCGACGCGCTCAGCCGTGCGCCTGAGCGCCAGTTCGCGCAGCGCGAGCAGATTGCCCTTGCGGAAGAAATGCGTCACGGCGCGTTGCGCCTGCTCGGGCAGGTACACCTTGCCAGCGCGCAAGCGCTCGATCAGCGCCTCGGGTGGCAGATCGACCAGCTCGATCTCATCCGCCTGTTCGAGAACCGAATCGGGCACCGTCTCTCGCACTCGGATGCTCGTGATCTGGGCGACGACGTCGTTCAGGCT
>PMCG01000120.1:865-4161 GCA_003155335.1 Acidobacteriota bacterium | reverse complement strand
TCTCGGCAACGGGCGGCTACCAGAGCTCGACCCTGGCGAGCTTCTTCTCGCTGCCGAACCGGTTCTGGTCGCTCGGTTCCGCTCTGGCCGAGACGCTCTTCTCCGGCGGCCGGCGGCGGGCCGTCAGCGCACAAGCNNGCAGTCGACGCGACGAACCGGCTGCTCACGCTGGCGAAGAATCGCTATCAGAGCGGCGTCACCAGCTACCTCGAGGTCATGACCGCCCAGAGCGCGGCCCTTGCCAACGATCGGACCGCGGTCGATCTGCTCACCCGGCGCATGATCGCCAGCGTGAGCTTGGTCAAGGCCCTGGGTGGCGGCTGGCGCGCCTCCGATTTGCCCTACGGTGGCGTGCCCATGGCACAGAGCGCTGCGGCGCCACCGGCGCGTCCCGTGCCTGATCGATCGACCGTAGCGGCGCCAGCAAACCCGTAACACGCTCCGCAGGCGTGCCAGGCCGCAGCGGATGCTTGCCCGCGGGGCGACTCGCTCGCTATAGTGCATCCAGCTCGGAGGCCCCACACATGGACGACCCCTACGCCGTTGGCCGGCGCGTCTTCCTCGAGACCGGCGTCGTCGCTGCGGCGGCCGCCGCAGTGGGCTGTCGCGGCTCAGAGGGGCGATTTCGCGCGCTGACCGACGACGAGGCGCGGACCCTCGCCGCAGCCTCAGACCGGATCATCCCGCGCGACGAGGATCCGGGCGCGAATGATGCCGGCGTGATCTCGTTCGTCGACCGCCAGCTCGCGACGCGCCAGAGGGACGACCTCCCGGAGTGGCGCGCCGGCCTCGCCGCGCTCGAATCAAGCGCGCGCCGACGCCATGGCAAGGCGTTCGCCGACCTGCCTGCCGACGCGCAGACCGCGCTTCTGCAAGACGTCGAACGCGGCGCCGTCGAGTCGGACGACTGGCGCAGCGTTGCCCCAGCCGCGTTCTTCGCCCGGCTGCGCGACTACACGATGATGGGCTTCTACGGTGACCCGCGGCACGGCGGCAACAAGGAGCGCGTGAGCTGGAAGATGCTCCACATCCCTGATCCGCCGATCCGCGGCCGGCTGCACGAGGCTCCGTCGCCACGCACAACGCGGAAGGGGTGATCGCATGGCCCTGCCTCGCGTCAATGCGGTGATCGTCGGTTCGGGCGCCGGGGGCGGCGTGGTGTTCGCCGAGCTGGCGCGCGCCGGTCTCAGCGTAGTGTGCCTCGAGAAGGGCCGCTGGCACTCGCCCTTCGAAGAGCGCAAGGACGACCTCGTCAATCAGCGCAACTCCGCGCTCGGCGTCGCCTACGGACCTGACGAAAAGAAGAACCCGCGCGTCTTCGTGGACGTCGAGGGCCGCGAACGCGTCGTCTACCCGCGACAGGGCGAGTATTCGCCGAACGCGAGCTGCGTTGGCGGCGGCACGTACAGCTATGGCGCTCAGGCCTGGCGCTACATGCCGCAGGACTTCCGCATGCGCTCGACGTACGGCGCGATCCCGGGCTCGACGCTCGACGACTGGCCGATCAGCTACGACGACATGGAGCCCTACTACGAGCGCGCCGAGTACGAGATCGGCGTCTCGGGCGACGTCGAGCCGAACCCCTTCAAGGGCCCGCGCAAGAAGCCGCTGCCTATGCCGCCGATGACGCCGAAGTCGCTGGAGTACGAGATCCTGAGACCCGCGGCGCTGCGCTTCGGCCTGCACCCCTTCGACACGCCGCTGCTCATCAACAGCGTCCCCTACAACGGCCGCTCGGCCTGCATGCGCATCCGCTGGTGCGTCGGCTTCGGCTGCGAGACGGGCGCCAAGAACGGGACGCACAACACCGTCATCCCGCGTGCGCTGGCGACCGGCAACGCATGGCTGCGCACTGAGTGCAAGGTGCGCGAGATCCTCGTCGACGGCCACGGGCGCGCGACGGGAGTGGCCTACTTCGACGAGAACGACCGCCTGCAAGAGCAGCCGGCCGACGTCGTGATCGTCTCGGCCGGAGCGACCGAGTCGGCGCGGCTACTGCTGCTGTCGAAGAGCCGCCTGCACCCGAACGGACTGGGCAATCGGTGTGATTGGGTCGGCCGCAACCTCAACGGCCACACCTACACCGGCGCGGTCGGCTTCTTCGAGCGCGAGACGTACGACGACCTGGGTCCCGGCGCCTGCATCTCGATCTGCGACTACAACCACGGGACGCCGGGCTTCATCGGGGGCGGCATGCTGGCGAACGAGTTCATTCGCCTGCCCACTCAGTTCGCCGGGATGCAGCCGCCGGGCACGCCGTCGTGGGACAAGGGGCACAAGGATTTCATGCGCCGCTATTATCGACGCCACATCGTGGTCGTCGGCCCGACACAGGATCTCCCCACTTGGGACGGGCGCGTCCAGCTCGACCCCAAGGTCAAGGACCACTGGGGCGTCCCGGTGCTGCGCATCTCAGGAGACAACCACCCGCGCACGCGTGAGACGGCGAACCGCCAGGCCGAACGCGCCGAGGCCTGGCTCAAGGAAGCCGGCGCGAGCTTCGTCGACCAGCGCCGCGCCGGACGCGGCGTCAGCGGCCATCAGCACCAGTCCGGCACGTGCCGCATGGGACGCGATCCGAAGACCTCGGTCGTCGACGCCGCCTGCCGCATCCACGACGTGCCCAACGTCTTCGTGATCGACGCCAGCGTGCACGTCACCAACGGCGGCTTCAATCCCGCGCTCACGATCTTCGCCAACGCCTACCGCGCCTCGGAGCAGCTTGTCACGGCCTGGAAGGGCGGCGGTCTGCGCGGGTAGAGGGAGGGCATGAAGACCCTGCGACGTCTCCTCCTGACGTTCGTGCTCCTCGGCCTGGCCGGCTTCGTCGCGCTTGCCGGATCGAGCTGGTACTACGGTGGCAGAGACGGCGCGGGCTGCGGACGCTGCCACGAGATCCGGCCGATGGTCGAGAGCTGGGCAGCGTCGTCCCATCGCGGCGTCACGTGCAAGGACTGCCACGGCAGCTCGCTCTCCACGGACCTGCGCATGCACGCCAAGAACCTCCAGCGCCTCTGGCTCCACGCGCGCGGCCAGGCGCCCGAGCAGATCCACATCCGCCACCAGGATGTCGTCCCGCTCGTCGAACGCTGCGCCCGCTGCCACGGCCAAGAATACGCGGACTGGAAGAGCGGGCCGCACGGGACGACGTACGCGGCGATCTTCCTCGATCGCGAGCACAACAAGGACGAACAGCTCATGGACGACTGCCTCCGCTGCCACGCGATGCACTTCGAAGGCGGGATCCGCGATCTCGTCGCGCCGCTCGACCGCAAGGGGCCGTGGCGGTTCGTGCG
>PMCG01000120.1:0-784 GCA_003155335.1 Acidobacteriota bacterium | reverse complement strand
CCGCGCGCCGAGATGCAGACGTTCTCCGGCGACGACCGCACGCCGACCGGCGTCCACGAGGGGCTAAGCTGCCTCGCCTGTCATGCCCAACATGGCCAGACGACGCGCGCGTCGTGCGCGGACTGCCACCCGCGTCTCTCCAACTGCGGGCTCGACGTAGAGACGATGGACACGACCTTCCGCGCGCTGGACAGCCGCCACAACATCCACAGCGTCGCGTGCATCGACTGCCACCCCGCCGGCGTGCCCAAGAGGCAGGTCGCGACCGCTCCGCTTAGATGCGGCCGAGGGCGCGAATGAGCTGGGCCCGGGCAGTGGCGAGCGCGTACTCGGCTTGTACCTTCTGCTGCGCGGCAGTGGTGAGCGCAACTTGGGCATCGCCCAGCTCGATGATGCTGCCGACGCCGGTCTCGTAGCGGCCTTCGGCCAGGCGCAGCAGCTCCTGCGCGTTCACCAGGGCATCGCCAGACGCATCGAGCGTCGCCTTGGCCGCACGCACGGCCAAGCGCGCCTGCTCGACGTCTAGGCGCACCTGCTGGCGCACCGTGTCCGCCTGAGCCTTGAGACCGTTGAGGCCCCACTCGGCCTCGCGCACCTGCGCCTTCGTCGCCCCGCCGTTGAACAGCGGCACGGACAGATTGAGCGAGGCGCTCCAGTTCCAAGCGAGGTCGCCCAGCTTGGCGCCCTGATCGGTGAGCCCTGTCGAGGCCGTGAGTGACGGCCAGTACTCGGCGCGCGCCGCGCGCAGGGTCAGCGTTTGTGCCCGGACCGCTCGCTCGGTCGC
>PMCG01000313.1 GCA_003155335.1 Acidobacteriota bacterium | reverse complement strand
AAAGACACGCGTCTCTCCGGCTACCTGCTCGAGACAGCGCTCGCTTCCGGCATCTGTTCGATGGGCGGTCGAGTGCTGCTCTGCGGTCCTCTTCCCACGCCGGCCGTGGCGCACCTCACGGTCAGCATGCGCGCAGACAGCGGCATCGTCATCAGCGCCAGCCACAATCCATACACCGACAACGGCATCAAGATCTTCGGCGCCGACGGCTTCAAGCTGCCGGACGAGGCCGAGGCCGAGATCGAACGCCTGATGCTCGACGAGAGCACGTTGCGCCTGCGCCGGACAGGAGCGGGCGTTGGACGCGCCGAAAAGCTGGATGATGCGCGCGGCCGCTACGTGGTATTCGCCAAGAGCAGCTTTCCGCGAGATCTCACGCTCTCCGGCATGCGCATCGCGATCGACGCCGCGCACGGGGCGGCCTACCGCGTGGCGCCGCTTGTCTTCCAGGAGCTGGGTGCCAGCGTGACGGCTATCGGTGTGAAACCGAATGGCGTCAACATCAACCGGGACGTGGGCGCGCTACACACCGAGAGCCTGCGGGCACTGGTCGTGCGCAAGGGCGCCCAGCTCGGGGTGGCGCTGGACGGGGACGCCGACCGCGTCATCATCATCGACGAGCAGGGCCAGGTCGTGGACGGCGACGCCGTCATGGCCATGTGCGCCATGCGTATGCAGCGTGACGGCGAGCTGCGCGGTGGCGCCGTGGTGGCAACGGTGATGAGCAACCTGGGCCTCGACCGGGCGCTCCGGGCCCAGGGTCTGCGGCTGGTGCGCACGCCCGTGGGAGACCGCTACGTCGTCGATGCGATGCGCAAAGGCGGCTACAACCTGGGCGGCGAGCAGTCCGGCCATCTGATCTTTCTCGATCGCAGTTCGACGGGCGACGGCATCATCGGCGCGCTGCAGGTTCTGGCGCTGATGCTGCGCAGCGGCAAGCCGCTCTCGGAGTTGGCGCGCACGGCCATGCAACGCGTGCCGCAGGTACTGGAGAGCATCGTGCTCAGCGCGCGCAAGCCGCTGGAACAGATGAACCACCTGCGTGCGGCCGCGCACGGCGTCGAAGAGGCTCTGGGGCAGGAGGGACGTGTGCTGATTCGCTGGAGTGGGACCGAGGCCAAGCTGCGTATCATGCTGGAGGGTCCGGACGAGGGGCGTTTGCGCACGTGGTTGGCAGAGCTTGTGGCTGCGGCCGGCCGAGACGTGCCCCCGGCGCAAGCGATAGGATAGCGAAACATGGCGCGACTAGGAGTGAACATCGATCACGTGGCGACGCTCCGGCAGGTGCGCCGCGCCAACGAGCCTGACCCAGTACACGCCGCCATGGCGGCGGAGCTGGCCGGGGCACACGGTATCACCGTCCACCTGCGCGGCGACCGGCGCCACATCCAAGACCGCGACGTGGAGATCTTGCGCCAGGTCGTCAAGACGCGGCTCAACGTGGAGATGGCCGCCACGCAAGAGATGGTCAAGATGGCGCTGACCATCAAGCCCGACCAAGTGACCCTAGTACCCGAGCGACGGGAGGAAGTCACTACCGAAGGCGGACTCGACGTGGTTCTCAACAGCGTGCAGCTCAAACCCGTCGTGAGGACGCTCGGCGAGGGCGGGGTCCGCGTGAGCCTGTTCATCGACCCGGATCTCCAGCAGGTCAAGGAGGCGCACAAGATCAGCGCGCCGGCCGTCGAGATCAACACCGCCAGCTATGCCGAGGCTGCTAACGACCGCGCTCGCGACGAGGCTTTGCGCAAGGTCACGGACGCCGCGCGTTTGGGGCGCAAGCTTGGTCTGGCGGTGCACGCTGGCCACGGCCTGACCTACCAGAACGTGGGAAGCCTGGCCGCATTGCCGGAGCTCTCGGAGCTCAACATCGGCCATAGCATCGTCTCCCGGGCTGTGCTCGTGGGCATGGAGCGGGCTGTGCGAGCGATGCTCGAGGCCATGAATCGCTGGGTTACAACCGCACTCGACGCACGCGAGTTGCACTGATTGACCCCTTTGGGGGAACACCGTATCCTTGCCGGCGAGCAGCAGCGCTTGGGCTCGTGACGGGACGCGCCGAGCCGCTGTGAGAGAGGACGCATGATCGAGGGCTTCGGCCGGAGCGACGTGGGCCGTCGACGCAAGCTCAATGAGGACAGCTACGTCGTNNTCAGGCATGGCAGTGGAGACGCTCAGCGCGTTCATCCGCGAGAGCCATGCCATCGAGTTCGAACGAATCTCCTGGGCGTTCGGTGTCGACGCCTCTCTCTCGCGCGACGGCAACCGTATCCGCACGGCGATCAAGCTCGCCAATGAGCGAGTCTTCAATGCGGCCAACGCCCGCGCGGAATGCGCCGGCATGGGCACGACCGTCGTGGTGGCGCTCGTCAAGGACCAGTTGCTCACCGTGGGCTGGGCCGGCGACAGCCGTTGCTACGTGCTCCGCGACGGACAGCTCACGCAACTCACGCGCGACGACTCCTGGGTCTCGGCGGCAGCGTCCGAAGGCATCCTCTCGGCCGAGGAGATCGAACGCCATCCGTTGCGCAACATCATCACCAAGGCCGTCGGCGCCCGCGACTCGATCGACGTCGATATCGTCGAGGAGCCATTGCGGCCTGGCGATCGCGTGGTGCTCTGCACCGACGGCCTGCACTCCATGATCGGCGCGCCCGAGATACTCGACTGTCTCAATCAGTCCGGCAACGATATCGTCCAGGCGGTCGAGCGCCTAATCGCCGCCGCCAACGAAGCCGGCGGCAAGGACAACGTCAGCGTCGTCGTGCTGCGTTGCGAGTAGGCCGGCCACAGCGGTGCCTTGCGACCTGACGGAAGCGACACCCGTTTCGCTAAGATGAGTGCCAGCGCCAGCCTCCTCGCCCAATTCGAGCCGGTGATCGGGCTGGAGGTCCACGCCCAGCTGCGCACGCAGACGAAGATCTTCTGTGGCTGTCGCAACCGCTTCGGCGACGAGCCCAACACCAACGTCTGTCCAGTGTGCCTGGGTCTGCCCGGGGCGCTGCCGGTGCTCTCGCGCCAGGCCGTGACGCTCGCGATGCGCGCCGCCCTGGCGACGCACTGCACGATTGCACCGGTCTCCGTGTTTGCGCGCAAGAACTACTTTTACCCGGACCTGCCCAAGGGCTACCAGATCTCTCAGTACGAGCGGCCGCTCGCGACCGAAGGCTATGTCGAGATCCCGAGCGACGGCGGCGTGCGCCGCGTGCGCATGCAACGCATCCACATGGAAGAGGACGCGGGCAAGCTGCTGCACGAGAGTTTCGCCTGGACCGACCGCAAGAGCGGAGTGGACTACAACCGCGCTTGCGTGCCGTTGATCGAGATCGTCTCGTACCCCGACATCTTCTCTGCCGAGGAGGCCCATGCCTATCTCCAGGCCCTGCGCTCGATCTTGCTGTACGCGGAGGCCTCCGATTGCAGTATGGAGGAGGGCTCCTTGCGCTGCGACGCCAATGTCTCGGTGCGGCCGCGCGGCAGCGAACGGCTGGGCACGCGCACGGAGATCAAGAATCTCAACTCCTTCCGAAACGTGGCCCATGCCATCGAGCACGAGGCAGCCCGCCAAGCAGCGCTGATCGCCTCCGGCGGCGCTGTGGTGCAGGAAACGCGGCTGTGGAACGCCGATCGCGGCGAGACGCTGGCGATGCGCTCGAAAGAGGAGGCGCACGACTACCGTTACTTCCCGGAACCGGACCTGCCGCCGCTCGTGATCGATCCCGAGTGGATCGAAGAGGTGCGGCGCTCGTTGCCGGAGCTGCCGGCCGAGAAGCGCCAACGCTTCGTGACAGAGTTCGGCCTACCCGATTACGACGCGGGCGTGCTGACCGCCTCGCGAGAAGTGGCGGACTACTTCGAGACCGTGGCGCGTGAATGCGGAAACGCCAAGGCCGCATCGAACTGGGTGATGACCGAGGTGCTGCGCAAGCTCAAGGACGACGCGCGGCCCCTGGCGGCCTGCAGCGTGACGCCGCCGCAACTGGCGCAGCTCATC
>PMCG01000298.1:10125-11948 GCA_003155335.1 Acidobacteriota bacterium | reverse complement strand
TCGGCCGTGACCAAGGACAGCCACTCGTCGGCATCGACGCCTTGGGCGTCGTCGATCACGATGCAGTCGTCTTCGTAGAGCACGTCGAGCGGGCTGCCGTGCCGGCGCTCCCAGGCCTCGCGCAGCGCCAAAGACCACGGCAGGTTCACGCGTCCGCCAGCGAGCGTGTGCAGGATGAGCTGCTCGTCCTGGCCCTCGCGCACTCGCTCCATGACCAGGCGATGGCGATGCGGCAGCAGGCCGGTCGCGCGGCGCTGGTCACTCAGGTGTCGGATCAGTGCACGGGCCGCCGCAGATGTGAGCGGGTAGTCGCGCATGAGGTCGTTGGGGAATGCGTGGTCGTCGAGACGCGGCTCGGCCTGCTCGAGGAAGAGGCCGATGCGCTCGGACAGCTCGAACGATCGGTGTCGTTCGTCGGCGCGCCAGAACGGCGCCATCGCGGAGCGGCGCGCGCTGGGAGTCACGAACACGTCGTTGTGCGTCATGCGCTCGATGCGCCAGGTCTGCACGCCGAGCGTGAACGAGTCGCCGACGGAACGCTCCCAGACGAACTCCTCATCCAACTCACCGATCAGCGCGCTCGATCCAGCCACGCGCAGATGGAAGTAGCCGCGATCNNAGAGCGTCGAGCGCGCGCACGCGGCGCGTCTGATAACGCCCTGCAAGCATGTCGACCACGGCGTCGAACACGCGTCGCGGCAGTTCCCGGTAGGGAGCGGCCCGGCACACGGTTTCGAAGAGCTCGTCGAGATGCCATTGCTCGGTCGCGACCGCGGAGACGATCGTCTGGGCCAGCACGTCGAGCGCCGCACCGATCGGCCGCAGCGGTTCGATGGCGCCTTCGAGCGCCGCACGTGCGACGACCGCGGCGGAGAGCAGCTCGCGCGGGATGAGCGCGAGAAGTCGGGCACGGCTCGTCTGACCGACCGTGTGTCCAGCGCGGCCAGCGCGCTGCAACGTCGAGGCCACGCTCGGCGGTGTCTGAAAGAGGATGACCTCGTCGAGGGTGCCGATGTCGATGCCCAGCTCGAGGGAGTTGGTGGCCACGACCGCGGCCAGCTCGCCTGCCTTCAGCCGCTGCTCGACGACGGCGCGGATCTCGCGCGAGAGCGAGCCGTGATGAGCAAAGACCCGCTCGCGGCCAGCCTCGTTGAGCAGGCGCGTCAGCTTCTCGACCGAGCGGCGCGAGTTGGCGAAGACGAGCGTGCTGCGGTTGGTCTCGATCGACGGCCGGATCGAGGCGATCATCCGTGACCACAGTTCGTCAGTGCCATCGGCGATCGGCCGGTCGCCCGTACGATCTTCTTCCGCAGGAAACTGGACCTGGATCGCGTAGCGTTTGTCAGCCAGGGTTTCGACCACGCTGACGGGGCGCGCAACTCCGTTCTCGTCAAAGCCGCCCACCCAGCGAGCGATGCGTTCNNCGCGACCAGGCGCTCGACCGCGGTGATGAGGTGCAGGCCGCGCTTGTTGCCGGCCACGGCGTGGACCTCGTCGAGGATGACGGAGCGCACGCCTGTGAGCAGGGCGCGACCGCGGCGCGAGGTGAGGAGGATATTCAGGCTCTCAGGGGTGGTGACCAAGATCTCGGGTGGGCGGCGGATCATCCGCTGGCGCTCGTCAGCGGGCGTGTCGCCGGTGCGGGTGAGGACGCGGATGTCGGGGACGCTGTGCCCGGCCGCCGCGAAACGCGGGGAGAGCGCTGCGAGCGGGGAGAGCAGGTTGCGCTGGACGTCGTTGCCGAGCGCTTTCAGCGGAGACACGTAGACGACGCGTACGCCGCCTGCGGACCACGCGCCGGTGAGCAGGCGCTCGATCGCCCA
>PMCG01000298.1:4026-10016 GCA_003155335.1 Acidobacteriota bacterium | reverse complement strand
GACCACGTCGTGCGGTGGCACCTGGGCGCTATAGCTCCCCGTGAAGACGCCCAGATCATCCTTGGTCCAGAGGTCGCGCACCTTGAGCGACGCGCCCGCGCGCATGCCCAGCTCGGTCCAGCTCACGGTGAGACTCGCCGCCGCGGTTCCGCGGTTGAAGAGCACCACGGCCTTGGCGCCGTCACTCAGGTCCTTGGCCCAGACCTCGAGGTCGCCGTCGTCTCGGATGCGCGTGCCTTGCTTTCCGAGCGCGTCCTGGTCGACTGCGATGACTTCCTTGTTGGTCAGGATCTCGCGAATCTCAGCCGACATGGCGCTGACGTCGTTGCCGGCCATGAGCGGCGCGGCAAGCAGGCACCACAAGCTGAAGTGCGCGCGATACTCCGCGGTCGTCATGCCGCCGTTGCCGACCTCCAGCATGTCCGGGTCGTTCCAACCGCCCGGCCCGGCGTAGCTCTCGAGACCGACCTGCTGGTCGAGCAGCTTCAGCCAGCCGCGGCTGTACTGCCGTTCGCAGTCCCAGCAGTCGGCGATGTCGCCGGTCGTGCGCCAGAGGTGTCCGATACCGCGTGCCCAGCGCCATGGCTGACTGCTGCCCCACTCGCAGATCGAGAAGACGATCGGTCGCCCGGCCGCGTCGAGGGCGCGGCGCATCTTGGCGTAGGCCTCCGGCGCGGTCATGCCATCGGTGTTGCACCAGTCGAACTTGAGGTAGTCGACTCCCCAGGCCGCGTACTGGCGCGCATCTGCCACCTCGAAGCACTTGCTGCCGGGTCGACTGCCGCAGGTCTGAGTTCCGGCGTCGGAGTAGAGCCCGAGCTTCAAGCCGCGGCTGTGGACATAGTCTGCCAGGGCCTTCATCCCGGACGCGAAACGTTGAGGGTCCGCGACGATCGCGCCCGAGGCGTCGCGCGTCGTCTGCCAGCAGTCGTCCATGACGACGAACTCGTAGCCGGCGTCCTTCATCCCGCTGCTGACAATGGCGTCGGTGGCCTGGCGGATCAGCGTCTCGCTGACGTTGCAGCCGAACCGATTCCAGGAGTTCCAGCCCATGGGCGGCGTGCGCGCCAGGGCGGCGCTGGGCGAGACGGCTGAAGCGGCAACGTCGGGACAGGCGGCCGCGGTCGGAGTCGGCGTCGCCGGCGCTTGGCTCTCGGACTTGGCGCACGCCAGGTGCACGGCGAGCGCGGCGCTGCATGCAAGCAGTATTGGCGGCGATGTCATTCGCACCGTCTGTCCTCCAGCTAGCGCGCATCTTAGCGCNNCCCGGATGCCTTGGCGACCTCGACCGCGAAGACGTAGCTGGCTCCAAACATGTTCGAGCGAAAGACGATCCACTTCTGGTCCGGCGTGAAGCTGACGTTCGGCTCCAGCCGGTACTGGTGCCGGCTCATGTCCACGAGGCGCTCGGCCCGCAGCACTCCCGGCCGAATCAGCGCCGCGTCTTGCACGTCGCGGTTCTCGATCAGCTCTGGCCGGAAGAGATAGATCCACCTTCCGTCCGGCGCATGCGCCACCTGGCCCTCGTCGCCACCGTCGCCTGCGAAGAGCGTACCGTCAGGGGAGGAGTTGAAATGGACCGACCATTCGTTGCGCTGCAGGTGGTACCACGTGCGGCTGCCGCCGGCGACCTCATAGCCGGCCAGCCAGAAGTCCTCGCCGCGGGGCGTCTGCAAGTCGTACCAGATGGTCTTGCCGTCGGCGCTCCAGGACTCATGGCCGAAGATCTCCATGGCCATGGTCCGGTTGTGGACCTTGGTGAGCTGACTGCCGTCGGTGCGGATCGTCCAGATGCGCTCGACCTTGTGCCACGGGCCCTCGTGACAGAACATCAGCAGCGTCGGGTCGGTCGGCGAGAACTGCAGATGATTGAGCCAGTCGGTGCTCTTGAGGATCGTCCGGAGCTCGCCGGTCTTGGCGTCAATCACGAACAGGGCCATCGGCAGATGCGCCGCCAGCCGCTGTTCCATCATCTGGCCCTTGTTGAGCGGCTGGTCCAGGGAATGCGTCTGCTGCGACCGATCGCCGCGGTAGTCCTGGCCACTTCCTTCGACGTACGTGCCGGCCAGGAGCGTCTCGTCGGCATTGACCGTGTCGATCGAGCCGCGCTGCGCGAGCTTGGCGATCAGACGGGTGGCACCCGTGTCGACGTCCGTGGAGAAGACCGCCCCTTCCTTCATGTAGTAGACGTTTTGGCTGTGCCTGCCGGCGACGATGGCGCGGCCGCCCTCGACGACCGGACGCGTGGCCAGCGTCTTCAAATCCAGGACTGAGATGCCCTGCGGCGTGGTGTAGATCATCTGGCGCTGATCGCCAGTGAAGGCGTTCTGGTGGAAGTAGAGGCTGGCACTGCCGGGCTCTGACGTCAGGCGCACGACACGATGGCCGGTGCCCGGATCGATCCAGCTCTTGGGCGGCTCACTAGTTGGCGTTTGGGTCTGGCTCGCCTCCTGGGCGATCGAGATCGCCGGGAAACAGCAGGCCAGGACCGTCGCTCGTTGCAGCCAGGACCGAAAGCTCATCGTTCACCTCTCGCGCAGTATCGCACGGTCGCGTCCCGAATGAGGTGCTCGCACCGGTCGTCTGTTTCGCGGCCTCGCTGGCCTCGAAGCGCATTCCTTCGGCACATGCGCGCCTCAAATCGGGCAGATCCGTCCACGCGCCGGACGCCGTACTTACCAATAGAGTCTTGAGGTTGGCTGCCAGCGGCCCTGCGCCGGACAGCCGCGGCGGCTGGCGACCACGTTGGTTCGGGGCAGATTGACACGTGATGCTCGATGCCTAGGGGCGTGATGGGGGGAGCGGTGTTCAGCGGTCTCGGTGCATGCCTGCTGGCGTTGACCGCCGGGTGTCGGTCGCCGGCGACTCCGCCGGTGCCTGCCACCGCGACTGTCTCCGCCTTCCAGTCGAAGATCCAGCACATCGTGTTCATCATCAAGGAGAACCGCACCTTCGACCACTACTTCGGGACGTTTTCAGGGGCCGATGGCGTCACGAGTGGGACGATCTCCACAGGCGAGCGAGTGCCCTTGGCCAGAGCGCAGGACCGGATGGCTCACGATATCGGACACCAGTGGATCGACGCGCGGACGTCGATGAACGACGGCAAGATGGATCGCTTCGACCTCGTGTCGCGTGCAGCGGAGCGCAACGGCGAGTTCCTCAGCATGACGCAGTTCCGCGCGTCCGACATTCCCAACTACTGGAGCTATGCGCAGCACTTCGCGCTCGGCGATCGCATGTTCTCTTCCATGGCCGGGCCAAGTTTCCCCAATCACCTCTACACCGTAGCGGCACAGGCAGGCGACGTCATCAATCTGCCCGACTCCCCTGACTGGGGATGCGACGCGGGGCCGGAAGTGCGGGTCGAGGTGATGGACCCGCAGGGGAATCTCACCCACGAGTATCCCTGCTTCGATTTCCCGACCCTGACGGACAGCCTCGAGACAGCGGGCATCTCCTGGCGCTACTACTCGCCGGAACGCGGACGCGAGGGCTATATCTGGTCAGCGCTGGACGCCATCCGGCACATCCGACGGACCTCCCTCTGGACGGAGCACGTCGTCTCCTACTCNNGTCCAGCAGATCAACGCGATCATGCAGGGGCCGGACTGGGCGACCACTGCCATCGTGCTGACGTGGGATGATTTTGGAGGCTTCTACGACCACGTGCCTCCGCCGGCAGCGGACCGTTTCGGCTTCGGACCGCGCGTGCCGTTGATCGTGATCTCGCCCTATGCCAAGCAGGGCGTGGTCTCACACACCGTCTACGAGTTCGCGTCCGTGCTGCGGCTGATCGAGAGGCGCTACGACCTTGCGCCGCTCGGCCCGCGCGACGCGGCCGCGAACGACCTGCTCGAGATGTTCGATTTCGACCAGGCGCCAGCGCCGCCTCTGATCCGGCCTCTCAGGAGCTGCTCATGAAGCCCTCGGCGATCGCAGTGGAACTTCGGCGTCACGACGGACGAGCGACCAGGCGCGTGTTGGCGATCGGCTCGCTGGCGCTGGCGCTGGGTCTGGTAGCGGCAGCGAGTGCCCGGGCGCAGTACTTCGTCAGCCCGTTCGTCGGGTACAACTTCGGCACCGAGGCCGCCTGCCTGAACGTGCTGAACTGCGCTGACCGGAGGGTCAACGTGGGCGCCTCGGGAGGACGACTGTTCTTCGGTACCGTTGGCGTCGAAGAGGAGGTGTCGTACACCAAGGACTTCTTCGGCGCAGCGACCAACCTCTCTTCCCACGTGCTGACTGCGATGACCAGCGCCGTGGTGACTCGACCAGTCGGACGCTGGCATCCTTACGCCGTGGCCGGGATCGGGCTGATGAAGACCCACGTCCAGTTCACACAGGCGACGTTCTACGCGACTGACGCCAGCTCGCTCGCGTGGGATCTCGGCGGCGGCATGAACGTCGACTTCGGCCGGCGATGGGGCGTGCGTGCTGACGCCCGGTACTTTCGCAGTTTCAAAGAAGTGACGGTCACCGGATTCACGCTCAGCGACCCCAAGCTGGGGTTCGGCCGAGCGAGCATTGGACTGAACGTGCGGTTCTGAGGCGCGGGTGCGGAACTATCGTGAAAGGCCCCAAACTATGAGCGCAATGCCCCAACCATCCCCGGCGTCGACGTTCGCGCGCGCGGCCTTTGTCGGGTTCGGCGCGTGTGTGCTGGCTTTGGCGATCGCGTGTCAGCAGCCGCCGACCTCGTCACAGGCACCGTCTGGGACGGTCACCGCCTTCCAGTCGCAGATCCAGCACATCGTGTTCCTCATCAAGGAGAATCGCTCCTTCGATAACCTCTTCGGAACGTTTCCGGGCGCCGACGGAGCCACGAGCGGCGTGATCTCGACAGGCCAGAGGATCCCGCTGGGCCATGCGCTAAACCTCATGCCGCAGGACATCGGCCACGAATGGATCGATACCCGCACCGCGATGCACAACGGCCGGATGGATCAGTTCGATTTGGTCTCGACCGCGATAGGGCCTGGCGGCCAGATCCTGCCCATGACGCAGTTTCTTGCGGCCGACCTTCCCAACTACTGGCGCTATGCGCAGACTTTCGCGCTCGCGGATCGCATGTTCTCCTCGATGTCAGGACCGAGCTTCCCGAATCACCTGTACACCGTGGCGGCCCAGGCCGGTGGTGCGGTCGACGTGCCGGTGGATACGAACCTGCAGCCGCATCCAGTCTGGGGATGCGACACCGACGCCACGACGACTGTGACCGTCATGGATCAAGCAGGCAACGTCACCAGGCAGCTCCCGTGCTTCGACCTCCCAACGCTGGCCGATAGCCTCGAGACAGCCGGCATCTCGTGGCGCTACTACGCGCCTGGCGCTGGGCAGATCGGGTACATCTGGTCTGCGCTCGACGCGATCCGCCACATTCGCACGACATCGCTCTGGAACCAGCGCGTCGTTCCGGTCGGGCAGTTCATTGACGACGCTGCGAGCGGAGCACTTCCAGCGGTCAGCTGGATCGTTCCAGACATGCCTGTGAGCGACCATCCCAGGAGCCAGGCGGGGTTCTGCGCTGGAGAGAACTGGTCAGTCCAGTACATCAACGCGATCATGCAGGGGCCGGCCTGGTCGACCACTGTCATCGTGCTGGCCTGGGACGATTTCGGGGGCTTCTACGACCACGTGCCTCCGCCGGCCGTGGACCAGTTCGGCTACGGCCCGAGAGTGCCTTTGATCGTGATCTCCCCTTATGCCAGGCAAGGCGTGGTCTCGCACACGGTCTACGAGTTCGCGTCTGTGCTGCAGTTGATCGAGACGCGCTTCAATCTGAAACCTCTGACCGCGCGCGACGCGAATGCCAACAGCCTGCTCGACATGTTCAACTTTAGCCAGACGCCTGCGCAGCCCCTGATTCTGCCTCTGCGGTCCTGCTCGTAGGCACGACGCGCCGCTTCGCCTGAGCCGCAAGGGACGCGCTCCTCACATCGTGTCGAAGCAGCCTTCGAACGTGTAGAGCAGGTTCCTCACCTCGCGGC
>PMCG01000298.1:0-3982 GCA_003155335.1 Acidobacteriota bacterium | reverse complement strand
GCCACCAGCTTGCGGCAGTTCGCTGTCACCTTGACGTCCGCTGCCGCAACGTCCGGCAGGCCGACCCGCGCGATCTGGACGTGGACCAGGTTGGCGAACGTCGGCGCTATCGCGCGCTCGATCCGGGCAGACGTGATCGGACTGCCCCCGCAGCCCACCGCCAAAGCCGCGGCGACCGCGAGCACTCCGCACCCAGCCACGCGCCTCATCCTGCTATCCTCCGATGTCGCGCCGCGACAGCAGCCGGTACGCGATCGCCAGGCAGACCGCGACGTAGACTCCGCTCACCGCGGTTCCGCAAACCAGCGGCCGGCAGTACGGCTGCGTCGTCAAGAGCCCGTGCCATGCTCCGAACGCAGAGGTGATGAGCAGGCGCCGGATCGCCTCGGGTCCGTCCACGTAGGCGCTGAGCTGCATCAGCAGCCCGGCGACCACGGGCAGCCCGATTCCTGCGGCGCTGCTGCGCGTGGCGATCGACAGCAGTATGGCCAGCGCAGTGAACGCGAAGGCCGGCGGCAGCACGGACGCCCACGCCAGGACGACACGGGCGAGCGCCTGTCCGGGCAGGAGCAAAGCGCCGGACAAGTCGACGAGCGGCTGGCGTCCAATGACCAGCATTCCGGCTGCGAGGCTGCTCGCTGCGAGTGCCAGCACGCCGAGTGAGGAGAAGCCGAGTGCTGTCACGACCTTTCCGCAGAACACCTCGGCGCGGCTGCGCGAGCGCGTGAGTAGCGTTGCCCAGGTGCGGTAGCGGTCCTCGGCCGCGAACAGGTCGCCGCCGACAACGCTGCTCAGCGCCGGAAAGACCCACAGCGTCGCGAATCCCAGTACGACGAGAGGCGTGGCAAAGCCGGACTCCTTCACGGATCGCCCGAACAACGTGTCCTCCGGCAAGGCGTTCTGTAGCCGCATCGCGATGGCAAAGGCGAATGGGCCGGTCACGCACGCCGCGAGTGCAATGCGCGCGGTGCGCTGAGACCGGAGCTTGGCGCACTCCACGCCGATCACCGCGAGCACACCGCGGACACTCANNCTGCCCGGTGAGCTCCAGGAACAGCGACTCGAATGAGCGCGCTCGCCTCACAAGGCTCCGAACAGCGACGCCCACTCGGCCGAGCGCCACGACGTATGCGTCAAGGGCAGCGACGTCGGCTACGATCTCCAGGCCGCTGCCTCTGTCGTCAGCGGCCACCTGGACGCCGGGCTGGCGCGCGGCCAGATCGAGCGCGGCGTGATCGTCGCTTGTGTGCAGCTCGTGAACGGTCGCCCGCGCCAGCGCGCGCAGCTGGTCAGCAGTGCCTGAGAAGACGACCTGGCCCAGGTGGATGATCGTCAGGTCGGCGCACAGCTCCTCGACTTCAGACATGTCGTGACTGCTCAGCACGACCGCGACGCCCTGATCCGCCAGACGCCGGAGCAACGCGCGCACGTCGCGGCCGCCAGCCGGGTCGAGGAAATTCGTGGGCTCGTCGAGCAGGAGCAATCGCGGGGACCGCAGCAGCGCAGCAGCCAGTCCGACGCGCTGACGCATGCCGGCCGAGTAGCTGGACACAGCATCGTCCGCCTGCGCCGCGAGGCCGACCTGCTCAAGGATCTGGCCGATGCTGTCGCCCTGGCGAGGCGCCTTGTCGCCATCGAGCCGAGCGAGCAGCGCGAGGTTCTGGCGGCCGGAAAGATAAGGATAGACGGCCGGCGTCTCCACAAAGCCAGCGACCCCGTCCGGTACGGGCCCAGCTGTCGAACCCACGGTGCGGCCGAGCACGCGCACAGTGCCCGCGTCGCGGGTGACGAGCCCGAGCAGGACGCGCATCAGCGTGGTCTTGCCAGCGCCGTTCGGGCCGAGGAGCCCGTGCAGACGGCCGGGGCGGGCCACGAGATCCACGCGACGAAGGGCCTCTCTGGCCCCGTAGCGCTTAGATATGCCTGCGGCCTCGAGCGCGGTCTGCTCCAACATGCCACCTCCCGGTCGTCTCAGCCGGACAACGATCTGATTATGGCCTACCGGCGCATCGATGAGTCGTCGTGCAAGGCCGATCGGCAAAGGCAGCAGCGGTGCCTTGTCGATCGGAAACCACTGGCCGACGTAGAGCGTGGCGAGGCTTCGGAAGAGATACGGGAGCGTCGGGCGCCGACGCTCCCGTATCCGTACGGCGTCTAGAAGGTCAGGCGACCGCCGAACTGAATCAGGCGCGGTGTGTTGGTCACGCTGGTGATCCTTCCGAAGTTGGAATCCGTTGCGGTCATGTTGGGCCCTCCGAAGATGGGCGTGTTCGTCAGGTTGAATGCCTCGGCTCGGAATTGCAGCTTGGCAGACCGGTAGATGTGGAACGACTTCGCCAGTGTGAGATTCCAGTTGTTCGTGCTGTCCGCACGCGCGTCGTTGAACGCGCTCGGGAAGGTGCGGAAGTTGTTGGCCAGTTGCTGCTTCGAGTCGGTGTTGAACTGCGTGGTGTCAAAGGCTGTCTGCGGCGATGCCACGTGGCTGTTGAAGTTCAGGGGGCCACCGTAATAGATCAGGTTGCCCCATCCGAGTGGCGCGCCGGGGTGGTACATGAAGGTCACCGCCAGCGACCAACCGCCAAAGATGCCGTCGATGACAGGGCTGGCGTTGCCCAGCAGGCGTCGCCCCTTGCCAAACGGCAGATCGTAGGTGCTGCTGAGACTCAGGACGTGCGGNNCGCGAGTAGCTGTAGTTCACGAAGAGCTGCAGCCCGTGCCCGAATCGTTTCTGCAGACCCGTTAGCAACGCGTGGTAGGACGAGCTGCCCGTGTTCATGTTCTGGATGTTCACGGTGCCGTTGAACTGCGGGTAGGGGTTCAGCAAGCTCGCGACCGACGTCTTGGCGCTGTTCAATGTCGAGCCCGGCAACAGGCCGGCGAAGGGATTGGGGACCTGCTTGGCCAACGCATCGATCGTGGCCTGGTCCCGCGTGGCCGACCGGCTCAGGTATTGAGCGGGCAGCGCCCCCGCGTTGTAGGTGTTCGTGAGGTTGTAGCCGTGGTCGCCGATGTAGGCCACCTCGATCATCAGATCCTTGGCCAATAGGCGCTGAATGCTGAGGTTCCAGCGCAGGAAATACATGTTCTTGAGGTCGGGATTGACGTACGTGATGCCCTGCCCGAGGAAGGTACTGACCCCATTCGAAGCTCCGGCCGGAAGCTGGAGACCGTTGGGGAACGGGTTGCTCAGAGTGGTGGTCGGCGTCAGGTAGTTGTTTTCGGTCACGACCATGCTGCTGTTCGCGGTGTACCCGGGCTGCTGGGGCGTGATCACACCATAGGGTGAACGAAACACGCCGGCGCCCAGACGTACCGCGGTCTCGCTGTTGGCGGCCCAGTTGAACCCGAGGCGTGGGGAGAAGGCACCTTTGCTCACGCTGTAGGCGGAGCGATGCTGGTCGTCGGCGAACGTCAGTCCGCCGACTGGGTTGAAGCTGAACCCCGAGGCCTGGGGCAGGGGAGCCGGCAGAGGGACCAGCGGGCTCTTGGCGTACGCCGCCGTGGCCGCGGCGGTGACCTGGTTGACCGCGGTCGGGTCGAAACCATTTGACATACGGTTGTGGCTCTCGACGGTTGGCGTGCTGTACTCCCAGCGCAGACCGAGATTCAGAGTCAGATTGGGACGAAGCCGTAAGTCGTCTTGGAGGAACGCCACGTAGTAGAAGGAGTCATCCTTCTGGGGCGCGGCGATCCGGTACGTGCCGCTGGTGGGCAGGCCAAGCAAAAAGGCAGCCATGCCGCCGCCCGCCTGTGGTCCCCCGCTGGTGCTGTCCGCCTTGACCCAGGTCGAATCGAAGGTGTAGAGCCCCGTGGAACTGCTCCAGTCGAGGTTGGAAAAATCCATGAGCTGGACTTCACCGCCGAGCTTCAGCGTGTGCGCCCCTGCCACCTTCGTGAACTCGGTGCGGAATTGGTAGTTGTTGTACGGTTGATCGGTGTAGGAACCACCCGAGTTGGACGTGAAGCCGCTGATGCTGAAGAG
>PMCG01000249.1:1804-3235 GCA_003155335.1 Acidobacteriota bacterium | reverse complement strand
GGATCGGGATGACTCCAAGCGCCCGGACCCTCCCAGTAGCCCATCTCGCCAGCGCCGAGGAAGTCGGTGATGAACTCGAAGCGCTCGCCATTCCAGGTGTAGAGGAAGGGGCAGGACGACGGCTTGCGGTCCAGCTCGGTGATGCTCGCCACGGGCGCGGCGATCTCCGTCTCTGCCTGCAAGATTCCGGACGGCCACAGGATGCGCACGACGTCGACCTTCGCCCTGCGCCCGAGGCCGAAGATCAGGTCGGCCGGTTCTGGCGCGGGCGTGGCGCTCATCAGCTCCGCGCGCTGGCGCAGGCTGCCGGCGCGCATCTCGACCTTTCCGCCGATGCCGGCGCGATTCGTGCCGCGGCCGACGAGGCGAACTGTCTGCGCTGCGAATCGGCGCTCGGTCTCGTTGCGCACGATGAGCGTCTGTCCGGCGAGCGTGCGCACGGCGAGATCGGTGTCACCGTCGCCGTCGAGATCCCCGGCGACCAGGCCGCGCGCGCCGACAGCGCCGACGTGCTCGCGTGCCACAGCGGTCCAGCCGCCGGCCACGTTGCGCAAGACGTAAAGGTCCTCGCCAGAGACGCTGACAAGGTCGAGCAGGCCGTCGTCGTCGATGTCCAGGCAGAGCGCCGCTGTCGTGTTGCGTGTCTCCTCAGGAGCGACGGTCACGTCGTAGTGGCCTTTGGCGTCACTCATCGCCAGCAGGGCCCGGTCGTCGCGACGCGCCAGGAAGAAGTCGACGTAGCCATCCTTATTAATGTCGCCCGCGGCCACGGTAGTGAAGCGGCCCGTGACGTTCAGCTTGGCCTCGCTGGTCATCTCGCGGAAAGAGCCGTCGCGCAGGTTGGCGAGAATATGCGGTCCGGTCTGCTCGTCGAGCAACAGGAGATCGACGTCGCGGCGGTTGTCGTAGTCCGTCGGAACGATGGCGATGACGTGGTCGAGCTTCGGCAGATGGGCCTCGTCAGTGGCCTCCGTGAAAGTGCCGTTGCCGTTGTTGCGGAAGATGCGCACGCCCGCGCCGGCCACCACCAAATCCAGGTCGCCATCGTGATCGATGTCGACGAACGCAGCCGCGGTCGCGGCGAGTCCTGTCTCCGGCAGTCCGGCCGCTTTGGTCACGTCGACAAAGCGCTTGCCGTCGCTGCGCAGGAGCCGGCTGGTCTGATCGCTCAGGATGAACAGGTCCGCGTGGCCGTCGTTGTCGTAGTCGCCGGCCAGAACGCCTGTGCCCACCGGCGCGCCCGGCTGAGCGCGCAGNNCTGTCGTAGTCCACGAGCGACAGTCCGCCCGTGTCTATGCTGGTCGTCGGCGTTGCCCCGCGCTTTTGACTCGTCGCGCCGACAGGCACGATGCTGAGGCGCACCGCTGGCGGATCCTTCTCCACAAGCTCCGGCTCAAGGCCAGTCGAGACCACGGCCTCGGCGTAGTGCCC
>PMCG01000249.1:0-1781 GCA_003155335.1 Acidobacteriota bacterium | reverse complement strand
CCGCGAGTGCGCGGCGAAAGGCGGCGATCGCCTCGGGAAACCGGCGCTCCTGCATGTGGATCTGGCCGGAGTTCACATTGGCCCCGGCATCGTCAGGGTCGAATGCCAGCACCTTGTCGAACGCTGCCAGCGCTTGCGGGAGATGGTTCTGTCCGCGCTCGGCGAGTCCGAGGACGTAGGGACCCTGCGGACGCTCAGGCGCGTTTGCCAGGACCCAGGCCGCCTCGCGGCTGGCGCCCTCCATGTCGGGAGCGTCGAGCAGGGAGATGGCGAGGTTCACGTGCGCGATGGCGAGCTGGGGGTCCTTGGCCACCGCTTCGCGGAACGTCTCGACTGCTTGGACATAGGCGTACTGCTCGAGCAGTCCGACCCCGAGATTGTTCAGCCGGTACGCTTCCTCGCGCGCGCTGGTCGGCGCTGTGGCGTCCATCGCGGCCCGAGCGCCGCCTGTCGTGAGCGCCATGCCCAAGAGAATCGCTGATGCGATGAGTATGGGCGCACGGCCGTGCGCCCATACGGTGGCGCTCAGTGGACGGCAGGTGCCTGGTCGGATCATGAGTGCTTTACCTCTCGCGGGCGGGCCGGAGAAAGACGCGATCGGATGCGAACCGCTGGCCCTCGTGTGAGCCTATCGCGAACCCGGCGCACCACCAAGAGGCGCGAGCGCGCTGGCCCCGTCTATTCCCTTTTCTCTCGGACCTCCCCTGGCGGTGGCACGGTATACTGTCTCGGGTCGGAGGACCGATCCGTATGTCTTCAGAAGATCACGAACAGACGAGACGACACTTCGATGTCGTCGCCGAAGGCCTTCGATCTGAGATCCGGCAGGTGGCTGAGGGCGTGGCGATGAACACCGACGCACTGGAGCGTTTCCGCGCCGAGACCGGCCGCGAATTCGCGGCAGTCCGCGCGGACATGTCCGCCGGTTTTACGTCGGTCCGTGCAGAGATGTCCCGTAGTCGCCCTGACCGTCCGCAACGCACGCGCACTCGAACTCGCCGGCGCCCTAACTGAGACTTCGCCGCCACGTTCCGACGTCGACCGCCGATTGTCGCGACCCGCAAGGCCGCGCACGTAGGGGCGGGCCCCTGTGCCCGCCCCGCGTCGCCCACCGTGCCCACGTCGCGCGGTCACACCGTAGGGCGACCGGCCGGTCGCCCCTACCCGTCTCAGTTCCACCCAACCGACAACGCCGTGAGCGTGCCTCCGTCCTGCCGCACACCCACCTCGAACGAAACTGGCCCGATCGGGCTGGGGTGATAGAGGCCGACGCCCACTCCCCAGCGGAGATTGTCGCTGGTGATGTCCCCGGTCCGGGCGAACACGTTGCCCGCCCCACCGCGCACAAGCACCCGCAGTTGGCCGGCGACTCGGTAGCGAAGACTCACCGCGCCAGCGAGTGTCTGCGCTCCCTTCAGCTCCTCCTGACAGTAGCCTGGAAGGATCACGCCGCCCAGCCGATACTGGGCGTAGACGGGCAGGTCCCCGCCGGAGAAGCCGGCCAGGCCATCGAGCTCAGCCACCAGCCGCCGGCTGAGCGGGCGGCCGACGCGGCCCTCGGCCGAGACACGCCAGTACGCGAGGTCCGCGCCCAGCCCCTTGAGGCTCCACTCGCCGTGGGCCGCGAGTCTCCGACCGTGCTCTGGCCAGGTCAGATCGTCGAGAGTGTCGAGGTCCAAACCGCCAAAGAGCGCCCCGACCTGATCGTCAGACGCAGGGAAGTCGAGGCCGGTCCGCGCGTGCGTCTTGACGCGGCCAAACCGGACCCCAGCCTCCGCGAG
>PMCG01000357.1:6363-7284 GCA_003155335.1 Acidobacteriota bacterium | reverse complement strand
TGGCCGGTGAGATCAGGCGCACGACCTTGGACGCGCGAAACCCACTGCTGCGGAGCTGCTGATCGAGCGTCACGACGCCCGCGCTTCGCAGGCGCGCCAGGGCTGCACTCGGGTCATGCCTCAAGCGCCGCGCCAGGGTCGAGACCGGCAGCGGACCCTGCCTCAGCAGCGCCACTAGCGGGTCGTCGCTGTCGGGCACGTCCGCCGACAGGCGCGCGACTGCACGACTGCTGCGGATCCCCTGCGGAGGCATCACCAACCGCAGGCACTCCCCGACTGGTGCCAAGTAGTAGTCGGCCACCCACAGGGCTAGATCGATCAGCGGTGGAGCGATGAGCGGTACCTCGTCGAGGACCTGCACGACATCCGCGAGTTTGCCCTGCGGCGGGGCCTGGCCAGGACCCAAGACAACGCCGACGACACGCCGGCCAGCGAACGGCACCTCGACGCGAGCGCCTCGTTCGGGAAGTGAGAGAGTGCTCGGGAGTCGATAGGAAAACGGCGGCAGAAGCGGCAGCGGCAGGGCCACGGAAACGATGCCTCCCTCCATGGCCCCTTACTCTACGGGAAGGACAGGCCCTGCGTGGTCCGCCGGCTCATCGTGCCAGCAAATCGCGCACGACCTTCATGTCCTCCCAGACCTCTTTCTTGGCGCCGGGATTGCGCAAGAGATAGGCCGGATGGTAGGTCGGCATGACCTGGATGCCCCGGTACGCCGCCAAACGGCCACGGAGCTTGGAGATCGGCTGCGCGGTCTTGAGCAGCCACTGGCCAGCGAACTTGCCCAAGGCGACGATCACCAGCGGACCGATGGCGTCGATCTGCTGCTCCAGGAAACCCTGGCAGCTCAGGATTTCATCTGGTTCTGGGTTGCGATTCTGCGGCGGGCGGCACTTGATGATGTTGGCGATGAACACGTCC
>PMCG01000357.1:0-6343 GCA_003155335.1 Acidobacteriota bacterium | reverse complement strand
GGCCGAAGACGATGTTGCGGCGGCCGCGCGCCAGCTTGCATCGCTGACAGTCCCCGATCGTGGACCTGACGTCCTCAAGACCGCCGGGTTTGCTCTGTCGGCTCACTGCCGCCTTGTGCTCGACACGCACGCGCTGAGGCATCGCAGCGCGCGGTATGGCCAGCGGTGCCAGACTAGCGAAGAAGCGCACGCGTTCAACCAGGTCCTCTCGCAGGCCCGAGGCATCTGTCACGCCCGGGACTCCTGCGTCGTGCGCCCCAATAGGACGGCCACCCGATCCCAGATGCGTTCCGCCAGCACCCGCTTGCTGCACAGGGGGATCTCGACCGCATGCCCATCTGCGGCGATCAGCACCGCCGCGTTGGTCTCGCCCTCGAAGCCGACGCCCGGCTGCGACACGTCGTTCGCCACGATGAGATCGAGATGCTTCTCGACCAGCTTGCGCTGCGCCTGCGCAAACAGATCCTGCGTCTCGGCCGCGAAGCCGACCAACACTCGAGAGCCCTTGCCCTCGCCGAGGCGCTTCAGGATGTCGGGATTCTCGACAAGATCCAGGCGGCGCGGCCCGGCACTCTTCTTGAGCTTCTGGGGCGAAGCCTCCGCTGGACGGTAGTCGCTCACAGCGGCTGCCATGATCACGACCTGCGCCGCACCGGCGCGGGCCTCGACCTCCCGGTACATCTCCTCGGCCGTGGTGACGCACACGCGCTCGATGCCGGGCGGCGCATCGAGGGCTGTCGGTCCCGAGACGAGCACCACCTGCGCGCCTCGGTCTCTGGCCGCCTCTGCCAAGCGGTACCCCATCCGCCCGCTGGACCGGTTCGAGATGAAGCGCATCGGATCGATCGGCTCACGAGTCGGCCCTGCCGTCACCAGCACCATGAGGCCGGCCAGATCGCTCTTCGCGCCGAGACGCGCCGCTGCGGCCGCCACGATTTCCGACACCTCGGCCAGTCGCCCCTCGCCGATGGCGCCGCAGGCCAGGTAGCCGGTCCCCGGCTCGACCACGCTCACTCCCCTGGCGCGCAAGACCTCGATGTTGGCCTTCACAGCCGGATGCTGCCACATGGCCACATTCATCGCTGGCGCCACGATCACGGGCGCTTGTGTGGCCAGGTAGAGCGTGCTGAGAGCATCGTCGGCGATGCCGTGCGCGAACTTGCCGAGGGTATTGGCCGTGGCCGGCGCCACCAACAGCAGATCGGCGTCGGTCGCCCAGTGCACGTGCGGCATCTCGGCGCCCCCGTTGCGCTCGAACGGGTTCACGTAGACCGGATGCCGCGAGAGGGCCTCGAACGTCACGGGGCCGACAAACTGCTCGGCATGAGCCGTCATGACCACGCGCACGTCCAGGCCCAGGCCCTGCAGGCCTCGCAGCACCTCGCAGGCCTTGTACGCGGCGACGCAGCCTGTGACACCGAGCAGTACAACGGCCATGGCTGGCTCCTTCTACTCCGTCAGCGGGGTCTCGCTCTCTTCCGTCTTCACCTCCCAGCTCACGGCGCCGGCTATGACCTCCTGCATCGCCACGCGCGTCGTCTTGCGTGCGCGCGTCTCGACACGCGGCTTGGCGCCGTTCTGGAGCTGCTGGGCCCTTTGCGCCGCCACGGCGATGAAGCGGAACTTGCTGTCTACATTCCTCGGAATGATCAGATGCTTGACCACTGTCTTCCTCCCGTCACTTATCCAAAAAGCTCTGCACGGCCGCCGCGACCGCTTCAGCCTGTAGCGCCGTCCGCCGCCGCGACGCACGCACGATGCTCGCGATGTCCTTGACGCACTCGTCCAGCGCATCGTTGACGAGCGCGTACTCGTATTCCTCGATGCGCGCCACCTCGCTGCGCGCCGCGAGCAGGCGCTTCTCGACCGCGGCCGGTGACAGTCCGCCGCGACCACGCAGGCGGGCCTCGAGTGCCGCACGCGAGGGTGGCAGCAGGAAGACCGTTACGGCCTCCGGCATGCGCGCCCGCACTTGCGCCGCGCCCTGCACGTCGACGTCGAGCAGAAGATCGACGCCCTCATGCTCCGCCCGCTCGTACTCCTGTCGCGCTGTTCCGTACAGCTCGCCGTGCACGCTGGCCCACTCTAGAAAGCTGTCGGTCTGGACTAGCCCCTCAAAGTGCGCGCGGTCAATGAAATGGTACTCGACTCCGTCGTGCTCGCCCCGGCGTGCCGCCCGCGTCGTGTGCGAGACCGAGAAGCGCAATCCCGTGACGGCGCCGAGCACCTTTGCCAGCACCGTGGTCTTGCCCGTCCCCGACGGTGCGGAGACGACGTACAGTATCGGGCGCCTACTCAATGTTCTGCACCTGCTCGCGAAAACGTTCGATCTCGTTCTTCAGGTTGATCACTTCACGCACCACTTCGCCGTCACCGGCCTTCGAACCGATCGTGTTCGCCTCGCGCATCATCTCCTGCGCGAGGAAGTCGAGCGCTTTACCGCATGCCCCACCGACTGCTACGGATTCCCGCGCCTGCGCCACGTGCCCGCGCAAGCGCGCCAGCTCCTCGTGAATGTCGGCGCGCTCCACCAGTCGTGCGATCTCATGGTAGAGGCGAGCCTCGTCCAGCGCGAGGGTCTCGCGCATTTCGCGCGCCCGTTGCAGCAGCTCCTCGCGCCGCACCTCCGGCCTCGCTTCCGCCAGGCTGGCGATCCGCTCTGAGATGGCCGCGATCGCCGCCAAGTGCACGCCCAGCACGTTCGCCAGGCGCTCGCCTTCGGCTCCCCGCATCTCTTCGAGACGGTCAATGGCTTGGCCCACTAGCGCGAGCAAAGCATCGCGCCCTCGTGCGTCCGGGGCCTGCGCCTCCTCCCCAAACTCCACCAGGCCCGGAATCTGAGCGAGACTGGCCAGACTCAGGTCGTCCCGCAGTTTGTGTTCCGCGGCCAGCCCCCGCAGCGTCTCGACCAGTGCCGTCACCAGTGGCCGGGAGACGGTCACAGCGGCAGGCATGTCACCCAAGTCGCCGCGCACTGTGACCTCCACGCGTCCGCGTCGCACGCGAGAGCGGATCAGCTCTCTGATCGGACTCTCTAGAGGCACGAGCGCGCGCGAGACCCGCAGGCTGACATCGAGAAAGCGATGGTTCAAGCTGCGAATCACGACAGTCCCGCGAAAAGGGCCGGCCTCTGAGCTGGCCAGGCCCAGACCAGTCATGGAGAGGATCATAGCGTCGGGTCCTCCGTCCTGAATTGCAGCTCGTGTAGGTGCGCGTACAATCCGCCCAAGTCGCGCAGCAGTTCCTCATGCGTGCCGACTTGCCGCACTTCGCCGCCGTCCAGCACGACGATGCGGTTGGCGTTGCGCACCGTGGCCAGCCGGTGCGCCACGACCAGCGTGGTTCGTCCGCGCATCAAGTTGGCCAAGGCCTGCTGCACGAGCCGCTCCGATTCCGCGTCCAGAGAGGAGGTCGCCTCGTCCAGGATCAGGATCGGCGGATCCTTGAGGATCGCCCGGGCAATGGCGATGCGTTGCCGCTGGCCACCCGACAGGCGGCTGCCCCGCTCGCCGATCACGGTGTCGTAGCGACGCGGCAGATCCAGGATGAAATCGTGCGCGAGAGCCGCGCGGGCAGCGTTCTCGACGAGCGTCACGTCCACGTGCTGCAAGCCGTACGCGATGTTCGCGCGCACGGTGTCGTTGAAGAGCACGGTCTCCTGCGCCACCAAGCCGATCTGTCCCCGCAAGCTCGCAAGCGTGGCCGAACAAATATCGACACCGTCGATGAGAATCTTGCCCTCGGTCACATCATAGAAGCGCGGCAGCAAGTTCAAAAGCGTCGTCTTGCCAGCCCCGCTCATGCCCACGATGGCAAGGATCTCGCCGGATCGCGCGCTGAAGCTCACTCGGCGCAGCACGTTGCGCTGGGTGTCGGCGTAGCGGAAGCCGACGTCGCGGTACTCCACCTCGCGCTGCATCGGTCCGAGGGCCACGGCGTCCGGCGCTTCGCGGATCTCCTCGTGCACGTCCAGCACCTCGAACACCCGCGCCCCGGCCGCGAGCGCCGCCTGCAGGGTGGCGTTGACGCGCGATAGCCGCTTGATCGGCGTATACATCAGGAACAGCGCCGCCAGAAACGAACTGAACGCGCCCGGGCTCAGACGGCCGGCGCGAATCTGGGAGCTCCCGTAGAGCAACCCCGCCACCAGCGCCACAGCACCCACAGCCTCCATCAGCGGCGGCAGGATCGACGTAGTACGCGTGATGCGCATGTTCACGTGAAACAGCCGCGTGGACGCCCTGCGAAAGCGCTCGATCTCGAAGCGCTCCATGGCAAAGGCCTTGACGATGCGGAAGCCCGAGAGTGTCTCGTGCAGGATCTCGGAAATCGAGCGCCAGCGCGACAGGGACGTCTCGCTCGATGCCCGCAGCCGTCGCCCCAAAAGCACCAGCGGATAGAACGCCAGCGGCATGCCCACGATCGACAGCAGTGCCAGACGCCAGTCGCGGTAGAAGAGGTAGCTGGCCAATCCGATGACGGTGAATCCTTCGCGCAGGAGATCGCCAGCGGTCTCAGACACCGCCGTTTGTATCCGCTCGATGTCGGTCGTGATGTGGCTCATCAGTGAACCAGTCGAGCGCCGGCTCACGAACCGGAATGACTGTCGGAGCATGTGCTCGTAGAGCGCGTTCCTGAGGTCCTTGACGGCATGGTGGCCAACGCTGGCGACCAGCGTGGCCGACAGGTAGGAAGACACGCCCTTGACGACATAGAGCGCCACAATCACGGCGCAGATCATGACCACTTGCCAGGTCTGGTTGGGCACGTCTTTGGCAAGCACCTCGTCGACGATGGGCATGACCATGCGGGCGAGCAACGTGCTCGCTCCGCCGTACGCAGCGGTCGCGAGCCCGGCGAGAACGAGCGTCGCCCGGTGATGGCGCGTGAAACCGAAGAGCCGCCCGGCTTCATGCGCACCTCGGCGCAGATCCCGACGCCACGACACGAGGCGACGGTGGGCCTCCTTCAGCCCGCCCCGGCTCCGCGCGACAGTCGAACTCGTCGTCAGTTGTAGTGAGATCACGTTCGCTTGCGCTTCATCCAGCCAGCACCCGCTCGCCCTCGTCGCCGTTTCGACCGCAATAGCCGACCAACGTGCGCCTCTAGTCGGTGAAGCGATACTTCAGCAGACACCACAGGGCGGGGAACCCGTCCTTCCAGCTGATCTTCTTGCCCTCGTCGTAGTCGCGCCCCTCATAGGTGATCGGAACTTCGTAGACACGTGCACCCCGCTTGAACAACTTGCCCGTAATCTCGGGCTCGATCCCGAAGCGATCGCTCTTGAGCGGGATCTTCTTGAGAACGTCGGCGCGCACGGCCTTGTAGCAAGTCTCCATGTCGGTCATGGTCGTGTTGTAGAGCACGTTGGTGACCAAGTTCAGGAATAGGTTCGCCAGGTAGTGCGTGAAGAGAAAGCAGCGGTGACGGCCGATGAAGCGGCTACCGAAGACCGCATCGGCCTTGCCGCGCACGATCAGGTCGAGGAGCTCAGGATACTCCTCCGGGCTGTATTCGAGGTCGGCATCCTGGATCACGATCACGTCACCCTTGGCCTCGCCGATGCCCCGCCGGACCGCCGCACCTTTGCCACGATTGCGGTCTTGACGAAACACGCGCACGCCGCGATCGACGGCCAGACGCGCCAGGATCTCACTGCTCCCGTCGGTCGACGCGTCGTCCACGGCGATGATCTCCTTGCGCACGGGCACGGCCAGCACCCGCTCCACCATCTCCACCAAGGTGTTGCACTCGTTGAACACCGGCATCACGACGCTGACCAGCGGATCCGGCAGCGGTGTCGAACGTTGCGCAATCATCGTCGACCGATCCCCTCGTACTGAAAACCCAGCGATTTCAGATGTTCAGGATTGAAGATGTCGCGTCCGTCGAAGACGATCGGCTGGCGCATGAGCGCTTTCATCATCTCGAAGTCAGGTTCTCGGAACTCGTTCCATTCCGTCACCACTACCAGAGCGTCGGCACCCTGGAGCGCATCGTAGCTGCGCTGACACAGGACGACTCGTTCATCCAGCAGTGGCCGCGCCACCTCCATCGCCTTGGGATCGTAGGCGCGCACGCGCGCACCTCGCTCGACCAACGCCGTGGCCAAGGCCAGGGAGGGCGCTTCGCGCATGTCGTCGGTGCGCGGCTTGAAGGCCAGGCCCCAGACGGCGAACTTCATGCCGCGCAAGTACTCACCAAAGTGGTTGGTCACTTTTTCAAAGAGGGTGCGCTTCTGGCGTTCATTGACCTCTTCGGCGGCGCGCAGCATGCGGAAATCGAGATTGTGTTGCTGCGCCGTGCGGATGATTGCCTTGACGTCCTTGGGGAAGCACGAGCC
>PMCG01000068.1:3942-5241 GCA_003155335.1 Acidobacteriota bacterium | reverse complement strand
TGTTCGGCGCCACGACCTGTGTCCGCAATCTGCGTGGCTACAACCTGCAGCAGATGGGACCAGACGCCCTTGTCCGATACCACACGTTCACGCTCGGTCACAGTCCTGTGCCGGAGCTACGCCCGAGCGGCGACGTCTTCACTCTGAGCGGACAGCGTTTCGCTGCCAAGCAGCCCGGGCAGTTCGTGTGGGGCGCGATCCCTTATTGGTTTCTGAGCCGCGTCGGCATTCGCTACGAGGGGGACTACTACCTGACAGCGGCGCTGGTGACCTGGCTGTCTGCCGGGCTTCTGGCCGCGCTTGCGCTCGCTCTGCTGGATCGGATGATGCGGCGATTCTGGGGTTTCAGCGACGTGAGCAGCCTCGTCGCAGTGCTGGCCGTGGGCGCAGCCAGCACGGTGCTCGCCTACGCGGGAATCGCGCACCATGACGTGTTGGCCGGAGCGCTGCTGCTTCTCGCGCTCTACGCTCAGGAGGCCGACTGGGCGCGCGGTGTCGAGCGCAGCCTCTGGCTGCGGGCAGCGACGGGCGTGCTCTTGGGGCTGGTCGTCTTCACCTCGATGCTGCCTGCACTGATCGTGGCGGTGATCGGCCTGTCCGTGCTCTGGTCGCGCTCGTGGAAGGCGATGCTGGCCGAGGCTGGCGGGTTCTTGCTGGGCATTGCGCCGCTGCTGGCCTACAACGCCTGGTACTTTTCCAGTCCGTGGGTCCCGGCGAACGTCGCCGGCAACTACAGAGACACGTTTGCCTCGCCGGACTGGGCTCGCTTCCTGCACCATCTGAACGCGTACCTCGGCAACGGCGGCCTCAGTCTGTGGAAGTTCTCGCCCGCGGTGGCGCTGGGGGTGATCGGCTTCTTCCTGTTTCCCAGGCGGCTGCGGCGGCTGCGCTGGACGTTGGGGTGCGCGTTGCTTGTGCACCTGGGTTACTTGCTCAACATCGAGACGCTCGGTACCTCCTCGTACGGTCCGCGCTACCTGCTCCCGGCCATCCTGCTGCTGGCACCGGGCGTGGCCGCCCTGCTCGATTGGCGCGCTGAGAGGCTGCGGTCGGAGAGATTGCTCTTGGCCGCGGCACTGCTCGCATACGGATTCCTTGTCAATCTGATCGGCGCGCTCGTGGGCAGCATGTACAGCGATTTGGACGAGTTCCCGTTGTGGCGTCTCGCACTTCGCCTTGGCCAGCTCTCGCGACACTCGGCTCCCTTGGCGCCGGCAATGGCGGCACTGGCAGTCTGTGCGTTGGCACTCCACGTTTGGGGACGGCGCGCCCCGTCGGACGCTGCACTGCCGGAAACAC
>PMCG01000068.1:0-3902 GCA_003155335.1 Acidobacteriota bacterium | reverse complement strand
CCCGCCGACGCCTGCCACGCTCTCTTTCCCGCGTGGCGTGGCGACGAGCATCATGCAACCCCCGCCCATCGCGCCGCTGTACATCCCGCCGAAGATGAGACCCTGTTCCTTGAGTCGCCTAAACGGCAAGCGCAGGACCGCTGTCCCGGCCGCATTGTCGTAGATGCTCTGCGTCGCGCCTGGGTCGATCGTCTCGCGCAGATTGAGGTACTCGTCGAAGAGCGCTCCCAGCCGCGGCCAGTCGCTGCCCACAAGCGCGTCCACGATGGCTTCGTGCACCGCGAGGGAACGCATCACGGCTGGAAAGCGCAGCGGGTCGCGCGAGATGTAGGAGTAGTGGCGCATGTTGAGGCCGCGTCTGAGGCCGGTGGCCGGCGGACGCTGGATGCCTGAGCCGACGAGTGCCAGGTTCTCGTTGAGCTCGGCTTCGTCCACGGGCAGTGACACGACCTCGGAAGCGAGGAAGCCGGCGGTCGGCCGGTAGCGCAGCGACTTGACGCCGGGGTAGAGCGGCCCGTCCGTGTCCTGCTTTCCGGACTTGAGTCCGACCTCGTTCTCTAGGAGCAATGCCAAGGACGAGAGCGTTTCGCGCTGCGTCAGCTCTTCCTGATCCGAGGCCGCGTAAAGCACTCGCAGCAGTGCCAGCGCGACGCAGGAGCTAGAGGCAAAGCCCGAGCGCGACGGGCCCTCGCTGCGCACAGTCAGCCGCAGGCCGCGACCAGCGGTGAAACGCAGCACGTCCTCCAGCGTACGGGCCGGCCTGGCCACGTAGGCGGCGGGGTCTTCCTTGAAGCCGACGATGCCGGTGAAGACGAGGGCGTACTTGAGCAGCAGCAACGGGTCCGCTATGTCGCGGAAGCAGCGCTGCGGCTCGGCCTGCGCACGTGGCGGCAGCGCGAGGAACTCGGCCGCGTTGTTGCGGTCGATGATCACCTGCGTGGGCCGATCTGTCTGGAGCTGACCGATCGTGCGCAGCTCCAGAGCCGGCGCCGCGGTCGTCTCCAGCGCGGCCGAGATGGGCGCGCGTGGCGCGCCGACATCGCTCATCGCCAGATCAACGGCGAAATTGACCACCGTGCCGCCGCGCAGCTTGGAGAACGTCCAATTGTCCGAGGCATTGGCCGAGGAAAGACCCACGCGCATCGGGCAGATCGCTTCGTAGCGTGCGTCCACCTCGCGCAGGCGCAGTTCGGCGCTGCTGCGACGCGGCACGCTGCGCAGCAGATCGTCCTTGGCCAGGGCGAAATCGCGCATCTCGCGCTCATTCGCGGCCACGAGGAACTGGCTGATGAAGGCGAGATACTCCGCCTCCCCGGAGGCGTTGTCCGCGAGCNNATCAAAATGGCGCGCTCCTGCAGCAGCAGGAGCTTCGGTTGGCCGTCAGCCGTCGGCTCTAGGCGTAGGTACTCACGCAACGCGTCGATCAGCGCGCCCAGAGAGCTCGGCGCGCGCAGCTCATCGAGTATGGGGCGATGGTCGTCGTCGCGGTCTTCCCGCACGATCGTCAGGACGCGATCGATCGCGCGGTCGAGTGTCAACGATTCCGCCAGGTCCAAGTTCACGGCGCTTCTCCGGCAGTAATGAGTTTCGAGTAGGCCAGGCTCGCCGNNGCGCGTAGCAGCTGTTCGCCCGGCAGGCACTGCCTGCGGAGCTTAGCGCTCGGCTGTGCCTTCGTCAAAGACAGCGCGTGCTTGTCATCGATTCGATGAGACACCGCTATAATCCTCCACGGTGACCTGAGATGGCCAAACCGAAAACGCGTACGTTCGGGATACTGACGAGCGGCGGCGACTGTCCTGGCCTCAACGCTGCCATCCGCGGCGTGGCCAAGTCCGCCACCGAGTGCTTCGACATGAACGTGATCGGCATCTCCAACGGCTTCCGTGGGCTGATCGACAACGACGCGCACCTGCTGAAGCCGCAGGACTTCTCGGGCATCCTCACGTTGGGCGGCACGATCCTGGGCACCTCGCGCGAGCAGCCTTTCAAGAACACGGAGCGCGACAGCGCAGCGGCGTTGAGCAAGGCCGACACGCTCAAGGACAACTACCGGAAGCTGGGCCTTGATTGTCTGGTGGTCCTGGGCGGCGGCGGGACGCACAAGACGGCCCACCAACTCCAGAAGGAAGGGCTCAACGTCATCGGACTGCCCAAGACCATCGACAACGACCTCTATGGAACCGATGTGAGTTTCGGCTTTGCATCCGCCGTCGACGTCGCCAGCGAGGCCATCGATCGTCTGCACTCGACCGCCAACTCGCACAACCGCATCATGGTCATCGAAGTCATGGGCCATCGCGCCGGATGGTTGGCGCTCTCCGCGGGAGTCGCTGGCGGGGGCGACATCATCCTCATTCCCGAGATCCCCTACGATTCCGACAGCATCAACAGCCACCTCATGAAGCGTTACCGCGACGGCAAGAAGTTCTCCATCGTCGTCGTGGCCGAGGGCGCCGTCTCCGTCGAGGAGGCCAAGGAGAAGGAGAAGCGCAAGAAGCGCGACCCATCCGCTGCCTACCGCGTCGCGTCGCGCATCGAGGAGTCGCTGGACCTCGAGACGCGGGTGACAGTGCTCGGCTACATCCAGCGCGGCGGCTCGCCCTCACCGCAGGACCGCTTGCTGGCCACGCGCTTTGGCACGCACGCTGCGAAGATGATGGCCGAAGGCGATTTCGGGAAGATGGTCGCGCTCAAGTGCGGCGAGGTGACCTCGGTGCCGCTGGAGGAGCCTGCGAGCAAGGCCAGACTCGTGCCCACCGATCATCCTCTGATCGAGAGCGCGCGCCTTGTCGGCACTTGCTTTGGCGACGACTAGTCGGAGGCCCTGGTCCCGGTCGTTCGCGACCGAGCCATGAGAGTCTCCTTGTCGCAGCGGCGCAACGTCTTGATCCGGAACTCCTCCCGGAGAGCTTGACCCCAAGTGCGCAGCTTGCGGGACCACGCGAGCGTGACAGGTAGGCGTGCGCGAGTGTAGCGGGAGGCGCGGCCCGCCTGATGCTGCCGCAAACGT
Source organism: Acidobacteriota bacterium (assembly GCA_003155335.1). GTDB lineage: Bacteria > Acidobacteriota > Vicinamibacteria > Fen-336 > Fen-336 > FEN-336. Next base: position 892 of record PMCG01000068.1, on the reverse strand, counting down.
GCCGCGACATCCTTGGTAGCGCCGGTGTAGAGCGAGCCGTCGCTGCAGCGCAGCATGTAGACGAAAGGCACGGCCGATTATAGGGCACGGATGTGCGTGGGCGCCGCGAGGCCGCGCGCACGCGCTAGACTGTCGAGCGTGAACGCCGGGTACGAGTACAGCGAGCAGATCGGGATCGAGGGCGCCGGCGAGACGGTCCTCGGCCATCTGACACGGCGTCACCGCCACTCGCCCGAAGCCCTCTGGGCGAAGCGCATCCGTGCGGGCGAGGTGCTGCTGGCTGGCGCGCTGGCGACCACTACCGACGTTGTGCGCGCGGGACAGCTCCTGACGTGGAGGCGGCCCGCCTGGGAGGAGCCGAGCGTCCCGCTGGGCTTCGCGATCCTGTACCGCGATGAGCATCTGCTCGCCGTGGCGAAGCCGCGTGGCCTGCCCTCGATCCCAAACGGCGGCTTTCTGACGCACACGCTACTGCACCGCGTGCGGCGGCCCTTTCCCGAGGCGACGCCGATGCACCGGCTGGGCCGCGGCACGTCGGGCCTGCTGCTCTTCGCGCGAACGCCCGAGGCGCGCCGTCGCGTCGCTGCCATGTGGCGCGAGGGCGGAGTCGATAAGGTGTATCGCGCCCTGGTGAGAGGGAACCCGCAGCGCTGCATGTTCTCGATCGACGCCCCAATCGGCCTCGTTCCGCACCCGCGCCTCGGATGGGTTCACGCGGCCTCGTCATCCGAGGACGCCAAACCGGCCGTCACGCACGTGCGCGTGCTCGCGCGGCGAGACGACAGCGCCGTGATCGAGGCGCGGATACCAACCGGCAGACCCCATCAGATCCGGATCCATCTAGCCGCCGCCGGTCATCCTCTGGTGGGAGACCCACTGTACGTGGCGGGCG
>PMCG01000155.1 GCA_003155335.1 Acidobacteriota bacterium | reverse complement strand
CGGACTCTTCCGCGCTCCAGGCACGAGAGCCCGTCCTTTTTTCCCAGCCAGACTCGGCCGGCGCGGTCGACGAGGATCGACTTGATTCCGTGGACAGGCCACGGGGCGCGTCGCACGCGGCCTCGTTCGAGGAGCCAGAGGTCCTCGAAATCGGCGCTCATCCAGAGCCGATCGTGAGCGTCGGGGAAGACCGAAAAGACGAACTGGCGGGATGCGGGCGGCGGGAGGGGAATTCGATCGGAGACGCCAGCCCTGAAGCGGCCCAATCCTCGACCCAGCGTGCCAAACCAGACAGAACCTCGCCGGTCCGCCTGGACGGACACCGCGGCGCTCGTGGTCTGTCCACGACCAAGGACAAGCGGGCGAAAGCGGCGTTCCCGGAGCCGGGCCAGACCGCCTCGATCCACGCTGACCCATACGTTGCCTTCGCGGTCTTCCAGGAGGCACTTCACGCGCTCGGTCGCGAACCCGTCCGCTGGCGTGAAGCGGCGGGAGGTCCCGTCGCGGCGCAGGTGCAGCAATCCACGGCCGTCATGGGCGAACCACACGCCTCCGTCGCGGTCCTCCTCCGCCATGAGTGTGGGCGGAATAGCCGTCGCTAGGTGTCGCGCAGACATCGGCTCGGAGACCCAGCGCCGCCCCAGCGCCTTGCGCAGGCGCCCGTTGGCGACTGCCCAGTAGCCCCCGTCGCGAGTGAAGTGCAAGAACGTGACGTCGATCTTGGGCTCACCGTTTGCGGGCGTCATCCGGCTGAACGCCGTCCCGCTCCAGACTGCGATCTCGCGCTCGGTGCCGACCCACACGCGTCCCTCGGCGTCGGTCGTCAGGAACTGAATCCGCTGGCCTTCGAGGCCGGTCGGGGTCGGCACAGGCTCTGGCCGGCCGGCCACGACACGCCAGAGCCGCCCGTCATTGGAGGAGATCCACGGTTCGCCGGAACCCGCGACGCAATAGGTCGCAGCGAAGGCGGCCCCCGGGGCGCGAATGGTCTGCCAGGGCCCCGTCCGTCCGTCGATGACTTCTCGACGCAGGAGGGTCCCGGTCTGCGCGTAGAAGATCTCTTCGCCGTTGCTGGATGCGACCATCGAGATGCGCGTGTCGATCTTGGACTCGCCTTCCCACTCGCGAGTGAAGACGCCCTGGCGCCAGCACACCAACGAGCCGTCATGCGTGTTGATCCAGAGGGCGCCGTTGGCATCGACGAACAACCGATCGACTCGAGCGTGTCGGAGGGCGGGCGTGTTCGAGGGGTCGAACTTGACGAAACGGATGCCGTCGAAACGAATCAGGCCGTCGTACGTGCCGAGCCAGAGATAGCCCTCGCGAGTCTGCGCGAGGGCCGTGGCCGAGTTGCCCGGCAGCCCGCTGTCGGCGTTCCAGAAGTCGATGAGGTAGTCTGCCGATGTCGGCTCGGCGAGGCACGGCCGCGCGGTGGCTAGGAGCAAGGACGCCCCGAGGGCGCCACGCCTCAGGCAAGTGAGGAGGCGCGTGCCGCCGCCGCCTGTTCCGCGTCTGGGCATCGCGCGCAAAGCGTACCACCGCCGCTTGCATCGACGCCAGCATCGTCCGGGCAGGTCAGTATCACCAGAACTGGCGATTTACGCACCGGTTCCGTATGCTTAGACTTCCACCGTTTCTACCGCCTTACGACGCGAAGGACTGAAGGAGTGTGAGGGAGGACCACATGAGAGAGAGTCGCGGGAAACACGTGTTGCAGTATCTGTGCGCGGTAGCCATCATCAGTCTCTTTGCCACCGGACTGGCCATGGCCCAGGTGGTGAACGGAACCTTGCTCGGGACCGTCAAGGACCAGCAGGGCGGCGCGGTCTCCGGTGCGGCGGTCAAGATCACCGAGACGCAGACCAACATCTCACGCACCGCCACGACCAACGCCAGCGGCAACTATACCTTTGCCAGCTTGCAGGACGGTGTCTACAAGGTCGAGGCTGAGTTGACCGGCTTCAAGAGGGTGACGCGCGACTCGGTCGTCGTGAAGGTCAACACCACGATCCGCGTGGATCTGGCTCTGCCTGTGGGCAACATGACCGAGACCGTCGAGGTCGTGCAGGAGACCCCGGTGCTCCAGACCGACCGCGCCGACACGGGACGTCTGATCGAGTCCATGCAGCTCACGCAGCTGCCGCTGGCCAACAACCGCAACTTCCAGAACGCCCTCAACTGGACCCCGGGCGCCACGCGCACCACGCGGCCGCATTCGGAGTTCTTCAACCCCCAGGACAGCGTCGAGAGCAAGGTCAACGGTCAGTCGCGCTTCTCGAACAACTTCCAGATCGACGGGGTGGACGACAATCAGAAGACCGGGCTGCTTCAGGTGCTCATCCCGTCCGCGGACTCGATCGACTCCGTGAGCATCACGACCAGCGCCTTCGACGCGGAGTTCGGCCGCGCGGGCGGTGCAGTCACATCGGTGACGCTCAAGTCCGGCACCAACCAGTTCAAGGGCAGCGCCTTCTTCTTCGGCAACAACGACGCGACGCAGGCCAGCGACTATTTCACCGGCAAGAAGGCCCCCACGAGCTACAAGCAGTTCGGCGCCACTCTCGGCGGCCCCCTTGCCAAGGACAAGCTGTTCTTCTTTGCCGACTTCCAGCGCACGGCCGACCACCGCGGCGACGTCTTCCGCAGCACGATCCCTCCTTTGGCGTGGCGCACCGGCGACTTCAGCTCGTCGACCACGGACATCTACGACCCGTTGACGGGAAATCCTGACGGCACAGGCCGCGTGAAGTTCGCCAACAAGCAGATCCCGCCCGACAGGATCAGTCCGATCGCCAAAGCGATCCTGGCACAGATCGCCGCCCCTAACATCGCCGGGGCCGGTTTCGGCCAGGCCAACTACGATTGGACCTCAACCCGGGTCAAGAACATCGACGCCTTCAACGTCAAGCTCAACTACACGCCGACGCAGAAGGACAACTTCTCCGTCCGCCTGAGCTACCAGCGCCCCACCATCTCGGATCTCAGCGCCTATGGGATCATCGGCGGCCTCAAGGACTTCTCCGCCACGGGCTACCAGAACACCTATGGCGCGGCCCTCAACTGGACGCGCACGCTCAATGCGACGACGATCCTGGACGTCCGCGCCGGTCTGAGCTACTACCACAACGAGGCCTTGTCCCAAGGCAGCGGGCAGAACACGGCGCAGGAGGTCGGCATCCCCGGTGCGAACCTGGACCTGTTCTCGAGCGGGATGTCGCGCATCGAGATCAACGGCCTCACGAACCCCGTGGTCGGTTTCGCGACCAGCCTCCCCTGGGATCGCTCCGAGAACACGACGATGGTCGCGGGCACGCTGACCAAGCTCGCCGGCAATCACACCATCAAGTTCGGCCTCGAGGGTCGCCACAACCGGGACTTCCTGCTCCAGCTCCAGGACAACGGCGGGGTCCGCGGTCGCTTCAGCTTCAATGGCGCGCAGACCTCCATTCCCACGGATGCCAAGGCCATCGCGAGCCCGGCCAACGCCTTCGCGGCCTTCCTGCTCGACGCGCCCAACCTCGTCAGCCGGGACATCAAGGTCATCGACACGCCGGGAACGAAGCACTATGAGTTCTCCACCTTCATCAGCGACAAGTGGCAGGTCTCACGGCACCTGACCGTCGACCTGGGCCTGCGCTGGGAGTACTACACGCCGCTCGTCGGTATCGTGGACCAGGGTGGCCTCTCCAACTACGACCCCACTGCGAACACGGTGCGCGTAGCCGGGTACGGGAGCATCCCGCAGAACGTCGGGGTACAGAAGAACCTCAACAACTTCGCCCCGCGCCTCGGCATGGTCTACCGCCTGAACGAGCAGACCGTGTTGCGTGGCGGTTTCGGCACCAGCATCATCCCGTTCCCGGACAACCGCTACGCGTTCAACTTCCCAGTAAAGCAGAACAACCAGTACAATCCGCCGAACAACTTCGCGACCGCCGGGTCCATGAAGGCCGGGTTCCCGGCGGCGAGCTACTTGCCCATTCCGGACAACGGCATCGTGGACGCGAGCATCTCACAGCTCAAGAGCGCTGGGCTCTTCTATGTCCCCTCCGATCTCAAGGAGGCCAAGATCCACTCCTGGAACGTTGCTCTCCAGCGCCAGCTCTTCTGGAAACTCGTGGCTGAGGTCGCCTACGTCGGCAACGTCGGTCGCGGTATCCTCTCCGACTACGACATCAACGCCGGGATGACGCCCGGTCTCGGCACGGCGGGACAGCCCTACAACGCGAAGTACGGCCGC
>PMCG01000192.1 GCA_003155335.1 Acidobacteriota bacterium | reverse complement strand
CTAGCCCTGTGGGTGGCCGACTACTACTTGGCACCAGTCGGGGAGTGCCTGCGGTTGGTGATGCCTCCGCAGGGGATCCGCAGCAGTCGCGCCGTCGCGCGCCTGTCGGCGGACGTGCCCGACAGCGACGACCCGCTAGTGGCGCTGCTGAGGCAGGGTCCGCTGCCTGTCTCGACCCTGGCGCGGCGCTTGAGGCATGACCCGAGTGCAGCCCTGGCGCGCCTGCGAAGCGCGGGCGTCGTGACGCTCGATCAGCAGCTCCGCAGCAGTGGGTTTCGCGCGTCCAAGGTCGTGCGCCTGATCTCACCGGCCAAAGAATGCAAAGGCCGGGCTCAGGCCGAGGTCGTTCGCCGGCTGCAGGGCGCTGATGGAGGGGAGCTGCCGCTCGCCGAGCTCCTGCGTGATCGGCCCTCGCTGCGCGGTGCGGTCAAAGCGCTGGAAACTGCTGGGATCGTGCACCTCGATGACCAACGCCTGACACGCACGCCCCTGGGAATGGGGGGCGAGGCCGGACCGCGTCCCGTTCCGCTGGCGGGTCAGATCGACGCCGTGCGCAGCATCGTCGATGCCGTGGACGTCGGGCGCTATGCCGCGTTCTTGCTGCACGGCGTCACAGGTAGCGGAAAGACCGAGGTCTACTTCCTGGCGATCGAGCAGGCGTTGAAGGCAGACCTGGGTGCGCTGATCCTGGTGCCTGAGATCGCGCTGACCCCGTTTCTGGTCCGCGCGGCTGCGGCGCGTTTCGGCCAGTCAGTGGCAGTGCTTCACAGCGATCTGTCGACGGGCGAGCGGCACGACGAGTGGTGGCGTGTCCGGGAAGGAGCCGCGCGCGTCGTGGTGGGCGCGCGGTCCGCGGTATTCGCTCCCATCGAACGGCTGGGGCTGATCGTCGTCGACGAAGAGCATGAGTCCAGCTACAAACAGGAGGAGGCGCCACGCTACCACGCGCGTGACGTCGCCGTCATGCGCGCCAGGACCGAAGGCGCGGTGGTCGTGCTGGGCTCGGCGACGCCCTCGGTCGAGTCGTATCACAATGCGCGCCAGGGCAAGTACGTGCTGCTGGCCCTGCCGGAGCGCGTCGGGCCGCAGGGCCTGCCAGAGATCGAGGTCGTCGACCGGCGGGAGGCGTTGCGCGCCGGGCAGGATCCGATCTTGACGACGCCTTTGCTCTCGGCCATCGAGCAGCGGCTCGAGCGCGCCGAGCAGGTGGTACTGCTACTGAACCGCCGGGGCTACGCGCAGAGCCTGGTGTGCCGTGAGTGCGGGGTGCAGGCGGTCTGTCCGAACTGCTCGGTCTCGCTCACCGTGCACGAGCGCGGACGACTGGTCGAGTGCCACTACTGCGGGCATGAGCGGGAGAGTCCGCAGAGCTGTGCCGGTTGCGGCGGGGAGTACCTGCGTCTGACCGGCTACGGGACGGAGCGGGTGATCGAGCGCCTGAAGGAAGCCGTGCCCCATGCTCGTCTGGCGAGGCTCGACCGTGACGTGACGCGCAAGCGCGGCGCGGTCGCGCGCATCCTGCGCGCGTTCGAATCAGGGGAAGTGGATGTGCTCGTCGGAACCCAGATGATCGCAAAGGGGCACGACTTCCCCAATGTGACGCTGGTCGGCGTGATCGACGCCGACGTTGGCCTAGGCTTGCCGGACTTTCGTGCCGCGGAGCGGACGTTCCAGTTGTTGACGCAGGTCGCCGGCCGCGCCGGCCGCGGGGCGGTCAAGGGAGCGGTCGTGCTGCAGAGTCATCTCCCGGAGCACTACGCGCTGAGCCACGCCTGCGAACAGGACTACGGCGCCTACTTCGAGCGCGAGACCGAGTATCGCCGGACGATGGGCTATCCGCCCTTCACGGCGCTCCTCAACATCGTGGTGCGGTCGAACCGGGCGCCGCATGCGGCGTCTGAGGCGCAGGCGGTTGCCACGGCCTTGCGCGCCGCGGCCCGCGGCCACTATCGCGTGCTCGGGCCGGCAGCGGCACCGCTGGCCCGATTGCATGGAGATTTTCGGCAGCAGGTCTTGATGAAAGGGCAGCGTGCAGCCATGCGGGCTGCCGCCCGTGCCGTGCTGACGCAGCGCTACGGCGCGGTGCGTTGGCCGGGAGTCGTGGTCGACGTCGACCCGACTAGTTTGATGTGAAGGCCCGCATGGCCAGGAAGATCTGGTCTCGCAAGTCGGCGAGGAGCGTCGGCCACGCGTCGGCCAACGGCTGCGGTATGAATGAGATCATGAGAGCCGCCAACGCGACGATCGCGATCAGCACACGCGCGAGCCCGAGCGGCCGCGCATCGTCGAGCGTTGCCGGGTGAGGTCGAGCGAGCAGGCGCATCAGGGCGGCCCACAGGATCCAACTCGGAGCGACGGCGATAAGGCCCAGAGAGAGCCACCAGAGGACGCGCGAGATGCGAAACGCAAGCCGGGGAAAGAGGGCATAGAGAAGGTGTCCGCCGTCAAGCTGACCGATGGGTATGAGGTTGAGTCCCGTGAGGAGCAGGCCAAACCAGGCGGCTGCCCCCAGCGGCCCGAGCGCCGGCTCCATTCCAGGCGGTGGTGTCGCGGCAGAAACCCAAGGCGCGACCAGTTGAAAGGCGAGAGGCAGCCCAAGACGCAGGACGTTCGCATCGCTGACGGCTGGGACGAACACGTCTTCGTGCATTGCGAGCCAGAGCACGGGCAGGCACACCGCCATTCCGGCCAGCGGCCCGGCAACGCCGATGTCGAAGAGCGCACGTCGGTGCGGGAACGGACTGCGAATGATCATCACGGCACCGAACGTGCCCGCGATCGGGTTCAGCAGAGGAGACGCAGGGAGCAGGAGCGGCCACGTGGTCGAGACACCGTAGACGCGGCAGGCGACATAGTGCCCGCCCTCATGTGCGAGAAGAATGGCGAGGACGGCACCGAGGAGATGGGGACCGCCAGTCGCGCCGATCGATGCGGCTGTGAGCAAGAGCAGTACAACGCTCAAGTAGCGGCCGCGCCGCGGGTGCAGCACGACACCCTGGAAGAAGCGATTCAGATGTTTCTGGATGTGTCGGATCACTCTCTACGGGGAAGAGCTGAAGTAGGCGATCGGTGGGCACGCTTTTGCGCGAAACGCCGGGCGTGCTATCCCACAGGTGGCGCTGGTGTCTCCTCCACGACCGCACGCACGAGGTTTTGCAGGTCCTTGCCGGGCTTGAAACGGATCGTGCGGCCGGGCGGGATGCGAACCTCCATGCCAGTGCGCGGATTGCGGCCGATGCCTCGCTTGCGGGGCTTGACCTGGAAGACGCCAAAGCCGCGCAGCTCGATGCGCTCGCCTTTCATCAACGAGGCCTTCATCGCGTCGAGCAGGGCCTCGACCGCCACCTCGGCTCGCACCTTGGTGATGTCGGCGGCCCGCGACACCTCGTTGATGATGTCCACCTTGATCATCGGGCATGGACCTCCTGCTAAGTG
>PMCG01000300.1:8317-8511 GCA_003155335.1 Acidobacteriota bacterium | reverse complement strand
TAGCTGGCCACGAGCGCGCGATCCTCTGCGCTGGCCACGCCGCCGAACTGCTCATCGACCGTTTTCCCGAGATAGTTCTGCCACTCCCACTGGCAGCTCCAGCCTGCCATCAGCAAGATGCCGTACCGATCGGCAAGGTCGTACAGGCGCTGGCTCGAGCCCCACAGTCCCTCCAGCCGCAGGGTGTTCAGGTT
>PMCG01000300.1:2296-8169 GCA_003155335.1 Acidobacteriota bacterium | reverse complement strand
TGCGAGCCGCAGCTGCGGGAACTGGGCCACCGAGAACTCCACGCGCTTGCTCTCGCCAGGCCCGAGGGCCAGGCCGCGACTGAAAGCGATCTCCTCGATGCGGCCGGAGAGCGTGGCAGTGACAGGAGCGCTGCTGCCGTTGGCGACGGTTGCTGCCACGACCAGATCAGCGCTGGCCAGCGTCGTGGTATCGAGCACGGTTTGCACCGACACCTCGTCGACGAACGCCGGATCCGCGCTGCGCAGCAGCACCGGACGCCAAAGGCCCATGTTGCGATCAGACGGTGCCGGGTTCCAGTCCACGAAGCCGATCGTGAAGTCGCCCGGCTGCGGCGGAAAGACCTCGACTGCCAGGGCGTTTCGGCCCGGTCTCACCGCATCCGAGACGTCGAGCGTGAAGATGCGAAAGGCGCCGAGCATCTCGGCCCGGTCCGCGATCTTGCGGCCGTTGAGCCACACGCGGGCGCTGAAGTTGACGCCTTCGAAGACCAAGCGCGTCCGGCGCCCAGCGTCTCCGGCGCCGAGTCTGAACTCCGTGCGGTACCACCATGCGCCCTGAAAAGGAGCCGGGTCGATGCGATCGAGGTTCTTGTCGAAGAACGGATCCCCGTACACGCCCCTGTCGACCAGCGCGCCGAGCACGGTCGAAGGGACGCTCGCCGCTGTCCAGCCCGTGGCCGCGAAACCCGGCAGAGAGATGCGCTCGCCGGTCGCGTCGCACTTCGCTCCCGCCTGTATGGCCCAGCCCTCAGTCAGCGTGAGGGTGTGATCGGCGAGCCGGGGCGTCTGCTTCGAGGCCGATCGTGGCGCGACGCCGCCCGCGGCGAACAACACGGAACCGAGAGCCGTCGCCGTTGTGAGGAAAGCCATGCGCTATCTCANNATCGACTGCCTGGCCTGCTGTGGGTGCTGCCCAGCTCCCTGTTGCTCGTGATCCTTGGTGGTTGTGCGTCGCAGCACACCCGCCCTGTCGGGACACCTGTCGCGGCTTCGATCGGACCCGCCGACGTCGTCGTCTTCGCGCCGCACCCTGACGACGAGTCGATCGCCTGCGCCGGCGTGATCCTGACGGCTTTGGCCAACGGCCAGCGCGTGCGCGTGGTCTTCCTCACGAACGGGGACGGTTACCCAACGGCTGCTGCTGCGCTGCGCGGCAAGCCCGAAGCCCAGCTCTCTTCAGAGGATTTCATCGAGCTCGCGCGCACCCGGCAGCGTGAGGCGCTCGCCGCTGCCTCTGTGCTCGGCCTCCGGGCGGATGACTTGACCTTCCTGGGATATCCCGATGCTGGGCTCGACAAGGTCTACCAGAACACCGCTGCCACGCCGTACCAGCAGCAATTCACGCGCCAGAGTGAGACCTACGGCCCGGCCCGAGCGGAGTTCAGCGCAGAGGTGTACGGCGCACACGCGCCGTACACGCGCGCCGCGGCCCTGGCGAACGTGGCCGAGATTCTCAAGCGCACTCGGCCCCAAGCGATCTACGCGGCCAGCGGCGTCGACACGCACCCCGATCATCAGGCCACTTTCTGGTTCGTGCGTGACGCCGTTCGAGAGACCGGATACAGAGGCGCGTTCAGGACGTTCCTGGTNNGGCACAGGCCGAGCGCAAGCTCAGGGCGGTGCGTGCGCATCGATCGCAATGGCAGCTCGAAGGTGAAGGGACGTACCTCGAGTCCTTTGTGAAAGGCGAGGAGGTCTTCTGGCCGATCGACACGGCGGCGTCAGCCACAGCTGCCGAGTAGCGCATCGCGCAGTCGAGCGTCTTCGTACGGGCTCACTGTTCCTCGGTCGCGCCGAAGCACAGCGCGGCAGTCAGGGCGCGGGCGGCTCGTCGCGGGCGGCGTCGCTCGCCGGCGGAAACGTGAAGCGTTCCTCTTCAGTCCCTGCCAACGCCGCATCGATCAGGGCCGCGACGTCGAGGGCCTCCTCGGCCGTGAGCACTTCATCGAGCTTCGCGGCCGTCGCGGGGTGCGGGGGCATGAAGAGCTGACAGCAGTCCATGTCGGGCAGCGTGCTGGTCTCGAACGTACCGATGCGCCGCGCTTCCTGGACGATCTCGTCCTTGTCCATCCCTACCAGCGGCCGCAGGATGGGGATCTGCGCGGCCTCATCGATGACGACCATGTTGTCGAGCGTCTGTGATGCGACCTGCCCGAGACTCTCGCCTGTGACCAGGGCCTTGGCGCGCTGTCGCTGTGCGAGTCGCTCGGCGATGCGCACCATGAAGCGGCGGTACAGCACGACNNCGCGACTGGTATTGCCAGCGAGTGAGCTCTCCGGCGAGCGTGCGTACCTTGTCGATGGTGGCGCGATCCAGCAGTGGGAATGCGTGGAAGTGGACGAAGACGACCTTGCACCCGCGCTTCATCAGCCGCCAGGCCGCGACGGGGGAGTCGATGCCGCCGGAGAGCAGCGCCATCACCCGGCCCGAACTGCCGACAGCGAAGCCGCCCGGCCCGGAGTGTTTCTCGCTGGCGATCAGGATGCGGTCGCGCAGCACCTCGACGAAGATCGTGCGCTCCGGGTGCTCGAGATCGACGCGCGCGCCGGTAGCCAGCTTGACAGCTCCGCCGACCTCGCGGTCGATCTGCATAGACGTCATCGGGAAGCCTTTGTGGGAGCGCTTGGTGGCGACGCGGAACGAGGCGAACGAGTCGTGTCGCACGTGTTCGACCGCGGACGCTCGGACGCTCTCTATGTCCGGTGCGACACTGAAGGCCGGCGCGAAGTTAGCGACCCCGAAGACCGCCGACAGACGCGTGCGGGTGGAATCCCAGGAGACGGTCTCGTCAAGCTCCACCAAGAGCCGTCCCGCGAGAGTCTGCACTCGGCCTCCGAGATCGGAGGTCGCCTGGCGCAGATTCTGGGCAAGACGCTCGACGAAGAAGGGCCGGTTGCGGCCCTTGAGCGCGATTTCGTGATAGTGCACGACGACCTGCATGGGCGCGAACCTCGAACGGCGGGGGCCTCCCCGACCGGGCAGATCGATCATATAATCCTCACACATGGCGCGCGAGACGCCGGCGATCACGGCACGTTATTGTCCGCAGTGCGCAGGGACGCTCATGCCGCGGCTGCTGCGCGAGGGCGAGCCGCCGCGGCTCTGTTGCGTCCAGTGTGGGTTCGTCCTGTATCTGAACCCGAAGGCGGTCTCTGCTGCGGTCTTCAGCCACGACAGCGGCATAGTGCTTGTGCGGCGCGCGATCGAGCCGGCGAAGGGGCACTGGGCTCTTCCGGGCGGCTTCGTCGATCTTGGCGAGACTGCCGCGGCGGCCGCGATCCGGGAGACGATGGAGGAGACGGGGTTGCAGATCGGTCTCACGGGCATCCTGGACGTCTATTCTTCCGGCACCAACGAGGTCTTGCTGATCGTGTACGCTGCCGATGTCCTAGGCGGTGCCGAGCGCCTCGGCGCTGAGTGCAGCGAGATCGGGCGCTTTGCGCCGGAATTGCTGCCTTGGGACGAGGTGGGGTTCGAGACCACGCGTGCCGCGCTACGCGACTACGTGCGCCGTTTCTTTCCACGGGTGCGGGTTCCGCGCTTCGCGTGACGCAGCGGACACGCTTCCGAGGACTCTGTGCGACAATGATCGCCATCGCCGTTGGCTGAGTGGAGGGGAACATGCGTCGTTTGGCACTGATCGGTCTGAGCTTGGGCCTGGCGCTGCCCGCTGTGCGCGCCGAGGAGAAGGCGACGTTCGAAGGCCACGAGCTTGTCGTGGTCTCTGTCGCACGGATGAAGGCGTTCCGCGATCTGAAGGTCAAGGACGCGAAGACACAGGATCTCGCGGTCGTGACGGTCGAGCTGCGTTGGCGCGGCGACAAGCGCCATGTGCTCATCAAGGAGGACGACCTGTCCGTGCGGGACGCGCGGGGCAAGAGCTACGACTGCGCGCTGAGTTTCGTCCAGGCGGATGCAGCGGAGGAGACAGGCCCAGCCCGTTTCGAGATTCCCTTCCAGGTGCGCGCGGACGTGGCGCTCGTGAGCTTGCGCGTCGGCAAGGCCGTCCTGGCGATCGACAGCCCGGCTTCCAATCTGTAGGGACGGGTCTGAGACCCGCGGACTGTGCCCGCGGGGGGAGCGAGATCAGTCCGGCAGATCGGGCAGGAGCCTCTTGGGCAACTCCGCGTCGAGAAAACGCAGATTGAGACGCCGTGTCTGACTCTCGTCGACGGAGACGTTGACGACCTCGGCGCGCGTCGAGAAGGTACCGCCGACCTCGTCGATTCGCACCACCTCCCCCGGCTGGACCGCCAGTGACGTCAGCACGCGCACGCCGCCGGGGCCGATGTTCTCGGCGACGGTCCGCTCGCTGCCGACGGCGGGGTCTAGCCTCTGGATGCGGAAGTCGGTGAAAACGTCCAGGCGTCGGCTGCGGCGCCGTTCCTCCGCGCGCGCTGCCGGCGAAGAGGGCTCGGGCCCTTCAGCGGGAGCTTCAGCCAACTGCTGCTGTTGCGTGCAGCCTGCTGGAAGCGGCTCGCCAGGCAGGGCGTAGCGGCAGGCAGGGTACTTCTCGTAGCCCCGCGGCGCCTCCTTGCCGAGGAATCTCATGCCAACTTGCGGGCCGTCCCCTGTGGCGCGGACGTGGCGCACCAAAGCATAGACGCGGTAGAGGGGATGCCCAGGATCGTAGCGCCTGAACTGCGCCGGTAGTGGCAGGAGAAGTAGGACGACCTGTCCCCTCTCGACGGGGTGCTGCACCGGGATCAGGGCACCACGCGCGGAGACGTCCACCGTGGTGGTGAACTCCTCCCAGGCGCTGCCGTTTGGATCAAGCCCCTTGAGCTGCGCGCGGATCGCGATCGGCGCGCGTCGATCGTGGCGGCGTTCGCTCTTGAGGTCGGCCATGCGCTCCCCATGCCGGCGCTGCGACGGCATGGCAATGCGACGGTGCAGGCTCTAATCCGGTCCGGTGAGGTAGGTGTAGCCCTCGAGGGCTTCCTCGTAGCGGCTCATAAAGCGGCCTGATTCGGCCATGGTGAGCCGCTTGTCGCGCAGGGCGGTCTCGACAGCCCTGCGCATGCGCGAGACGAGGTCGTCCTTGGTGTACTGCACGTAGCTCAGGACTTCGCAGACGGAATCGCCCTTGACGACGTGATCGACGACGTAATCGTCGCCGACCATGCGGACGTGCACGGCATCGGTGTCGCCGAAGAGGTTGTGCAGATCGCCGAGNNATCTCCTGATACGCCCCAACCAGAAATGTGCCGATGTAATAGGGGCTGCCGTTCAGCGGATGTAGCTCCAGGGAGTGCTTCACGTCGCGCAGGTCGATGAACTGGTCCATCTTGCCGTCGCTGTCGCACGTGAGATCGGCCAGCACCGCGCGTCGTACCGGGGCGCGATCGAGCCGGTGGATGGGCATCGTGGGGAAGAGCTGACGCACGGCCCAGTGATCGGGGAGCGACTGGAATAGCGAGAAGTTGCAGTAGTAGGTATCGGAGAGCTGGCGCTCGAGCCCTTCGAGGTCGTCGGGGACATAGGGCACGTCGCGCACGATCTTGAGGATGCGCTCGCAGCAGGCCCAGAAGAGCTGTTCCACGCGCGCGCGGTCCTTGAGGGCCAGCAAGCCCAAGTTGAAGGCCGTGACCGCTTCTTCCTTGAGCTGGAGGGCGTCGTGATAGGCCTCCTGGAAGTTCTTGCGCGAGATGCCCTCGTAGGTCTCGTAGAGTTGCCGGATGATGCTGTGCTCGCCCTTGCCGAGCGACTGCGGGATCTGCCCGAGCAGGATCTCGTTTGTGCCGAGGACGTTGAAGATCAGCACCGAGTGATGCGCGACCAGCGCCCGGCCCGACTCGGTGATGATGTCGGGATGCGGCACGCCCTTCGCGTTGCAGGCCTCGGCCACCTGGCTGACGACGTCAGCCGCGTA
>PMCG01000300.1:0-2255 GCA_003155335.1 Acidobacteriota bacterium | reverse complement strand
ACCAGCATGCGTGCCGCCTCGCGCAGCGCGTCCTTGATGGCCCGGATGGCCGTGATCTGAGAGCCGATGTGGAAGTGCAGGAGCTGCAGGCAATCGAGCATGTCCTCGGCCCGGAGTCGTTCGACGAGCGCCATCAGCTCTCCGGCCGTGAGCCCAAACTTGGAGCGGTCGCCGGTCGACTCGACCCATTTCCCGGCGCCACGGGTGGAGAGCCGCGCGCGCACCCCGAGCACAGGCCGAATGTCCAGCTCGCGCGAGGCAGCGATGACCGTATCCAGCTCGCCTAGCCGATCCATCGTGATGATGATCTGGCGGCCCAGCTTGCGTGCCAGCAGCGCTGTCTCGATGAAGGCGCGGTCCTTGTAGCCGTTGCAGAGGATCAGTGCCTCGGGATTCTCCTGCAATGCCAGGGCGACGAGCAGCTCCGGTTTGCTGCCGGCCTCGATGCCCAGGCCGTACGGACGGCCGTAGTCGAGCAATTCCTCGACCACGTGGCGCTGCTGGTTGACCTTGATGGGGTAGACACCGCGGTAGGTGCCGCGGTAGTCATTCTCGGCGATGGCTTGCTGAAAGGAGCCGCACAACTGCTCGACGCAGGTGCGCAGGATGTCGGAGAAGCGGATCAACAGCGGTAGCTTGAGTCCCCGGTTCTTGAGATCATCGACCAGTTCCTTGAGATCGATGCCAGGGGAGCCGGGGCCAGCCGGCGTGACTTCCACGTGACCGCTGTCGTTGACCGTGAAGAACTCACGGCCCCAGCCGTGCACGTTGTAGAGCTCGATGGCGTCCTTGACTGTCCAGGCCCGGATATCTGCTGCCAACTTGTCCTTGCCACCTCCTCCGCGCGCCCGCGCGATTGCGCATAGTATCGCGTTAGCGCGGCGGCCAAGTCCAGAGAAAAGCGACGGTAGCCGAGTTTGCCGACGCAGGACCGGCGACAGGGCTCTCAGCCGCGCCTGTCGCCGGCTCCGCCCAGCTTGCGCAGGGCCTGCCGGACCGAGTCAAAGCCGATCGCGTCCGGCTCGATCCGGTCGGGGTCGAGGAAGACGTAGCCGTCGATGTCGTCCGCGGGAGCGAGCGGGGCAAAGTCCCGGACTGCACAGGTGAAGTACACGTCGAGCGTGCGGTAGTTGAGTCCCTGGAACTGGTAGACGTTGTCGACGCTGCAAAAGTAGCTCAGACCTTCGATCTCGAGATGGAGCTCTTCGCGGATCTCGCGAGCCAGGGCCTGCTCGGCGGTCTCATTCCACTCGACAAAGCCACCCGGCATGTCCAGCTTGCCCTGCTCAGGCTCGCGGGCGCGCCGGGTGAGGAGCACTCGGCCCTCCTTGTCGCGGATGATGGCTGCCACGGCGGCCGCGACGTTGAGGAAGAAGAGGAAGCCGCAGCCGGCACAGGAAAAGCCGTAGGTCGCCTGTGACGCAAGTGGCTGAGCCCCACAGCGTGGACAGTGACGGAAGACGCGGACAGGTTCGCAGCTATCGCCGCCCATGGCCCCGCAGTATCGCATGGTCGGAGACGTCGGAGGACCTTGGTTGCCCCTGGAGTGCGTCGTAGAATCGAGACATGAACCTAAGTGACTTCCGCAACGAACCGCCAACGGATTTCTCGCGCGCCGAGAACCGGGCGGCCATGGAATCGGCCCTCAGCAGCGTGGCGGCCCGGCTCGGGCAGCGGCGCAGCATGCGCATCGGCGGGCAAGCGGTGCAGCAGGCGGCGACGTTCGTCTCGTACAACCCGTCACGACACACCGAGGTCGTTGCCGTGTTCCCGAGGGCAAGGACCGACGACGTGGCTGCGGCCGTGGACGCGGCCTGGCAGGCCTATGGCACCTGGTGTCATGTCCCGGCGGCGGAGCGCAGCGCCTATCTCTTCCGCGCGGCTGAGGCCATGCGGCGCCGACGCCACGAGTTCTCCGCGTGGCTTTCCTATGAGGTCGGCAAGACCTGGCCTGAGGCGGACGCGGACACGGCGGAAGCGGTCGACTTCNNCCGGGCGAGCGCACGAGCCTGGTCTACCGGCCCCTGGGCGTCTGTGTGGTGATTCCGCCCTGGAACTTCCCACTCGCCATCCTGGTGGGCATGGCGAGCGCGGCGATCGCGGCGGGTAACACCGTGGTCCTGAAACCGTCATCGGACGCGCCGACCATTGCGGACGAGTTCGTCTCGCTGATGCAGGAAGTCGGGTTGCCGCCTGGGGTGCTGAATCTTGTCACCGGCAGCGGCGGCGAGATCGGGGATGCGCTGGTGACTCAC
>PMCG01000365.1 GCA_003155335.1 Acidobacteriota bacterium | reverse complement strand
ATCCTCTCCCCCGTCAAGTGCGTGTAGAGCTGCGTTGTGGTGATGCTCGCGTGTCCCAGCAATTCCTGCACGACGCGCAGGTCGGCTCCGCCCTCGAGCAGATGCGTGGCGAAGCTGTGGCGCAGGGTATGGGGCGTGACATGTCCGTGCACACCGCCCACGAGTGCGGCGTTGCGGATCGTGCGCCACGCGGCCATCCGGCTCAGTCTTTCGCCACGCTGACTGACGAAGACGGGGCCGCCGCGCTTGGCCACGGACTTTGATTTCGTCGCGGCGAGCAGCTGCGGACGAACGTTGGCGAGGTACTTGCCCAGCGCAGTGACGGCTACGTCGCCCACGGGCAGCCTGCGCTCGCGGTCGCCCTTGCCGATCACGCGCACGCTCGCCTCATCGAGCGACAGGTCCTCCAGGTCCAGGTTGAGCGCCTCGCTGACGCGCAAGCCGCACGCGTACAACAGCTCGAGCAGCGCGCGATCGCGCACGCCCGTGGCCGTGGCCGCGTCGGGCGCGTCGAGCAGAGCCTCTACGTCGGCCACGTCGAGCGTGTCGGGCAGCACCCGCGCCGCGCGGGGCAGGTCTAGCAGGCTCGCCACATCACGTTCGATGAGGCCCTCCGAGAAGCAGAAGCGATAGAACGCGCGTACGGCCGCGGCCTTGCGCCGATGAGTTGCCGGACGCATCACGCGCGGCGGCTTGGACAGCGACGCCAGGTAGGACGCGGCCGGGGCCGCGTCCGTTTGCCAGGCACTGCCGGTCTTGGCGGCAAGAGCAGCGAAGGCGTGCAGATCTGTGGCATAGGCGCTGATCGTGGCCGATGACAGGCCGCGCTCAACGCGCAGGAAATTCAGGTACGCGTCGATCGCGTCGTGCAGTGAGTCGTCTGCGGGGCTGGTCATGCCACGGCCGTAGATGAGCTTCTGACCTGCTGCGCCGCGGCCAGCAATGCGTCAGCGGCGCCCAAGGCAGCGTCGGCGCCGGTCGTGCCACCGAGCATGTGCGCCAGCTCCGTGCGCCGCTGCCCGTCGACGAGCGGCTCGACCTGGGTCACAGTGCGGCCGTCGCGCTCGAGCTTCTCGATACGCAGATGGTTGTCGGCGTATGCCGCAATTTGGGGCAGGTGCGTGACGCATACGACCTGGTGGTCGCGCGCCAGGCGCCAAAGCATCTTGCCAACCGGATCTGCCGAGCGCCCTCCGATGCCCGCATCCACCTCGTCGAAGATGAGCGTGGGCGTCTCGTCGGCGCGCGCAAGGACGGTCTTGAGCGCAAGGGCAACGCGCGACATCTCGCCGCCGCTGGCGATGCGCGCCAGCGGCCGCGCCGGCTCGCCGGGATTGGGCGCGAACACGAACTCGACCCGGTCCGCGCCCGATTCGTCCAGCTCTGCCGCATCGACCCGAACCGCAAATGCCCCGCTCGGGAAGCCGAGCTCCACCAGACGCTCCGTGACAGAGCCGGCCATTCCATCTGCCGCCGCCCGACGTACGCGCGTGAGCTCCGCGGCGCCAACGGTGGCCGCATCGAACAGGCGCTGGGCCTCGATCGTGCGCAGCTCGCGCTGCTCGTCGAGGCTGCGCAGTCGCTCGACCTCTGCCCGCGCTTGCTCGCCGTAGGCGATCAGGGCTTCCTCGGAGTCGCCGTACTTGCGCATCAGCGCGAACAGGGCGCTGAGGCGCTCCTCGAGCGCTGCACTGTCTGTCGCGGCATCGGCGACCGTTTCCTCGCGGCGGCGCAAGTCGAGGGCGATGTCGTCCAGCTCAGCCTGCGCCCCGGCGAGGCGCTCGGCGAGCCCGGCCGTGTCGGGGTCCAGGCGGGCCAGCTCGGACGCAGCATGGATTGCCTGGGCGATCGAGTCGTGTGCTGATCCGTTCTCCGAGGCGAGCAGGTCGTGTGCCTCGGCGAGCAGCGCGACTATTCGCTGAGCGTTGCCGGCCAGCGTCAGCCGGCCACGCAGCTCATCGATCTCACCCTCGCGCGGGGCCAGCGCGTCGATCTCGTCCGCGGCATGGGCGGCGAGCTCGAGGCGGCGTTCCAGCTCGGCCGGCGCCATCTCCAGCTCGCGCAGCGCAGCCTCAGTCGCGCGCAGCTCGTGGACCGCCGTGGCGACGGTCTGGCGCAGCGGGATGTGACCACCAAAGGCGTCAAGGACGTCGCGCTGCCAGGCACCCGACAGCAGNNGCGAGCCGCGCCGCGGTCACCGTCTCGTCATCGATGCGCGCGACGCTGCGCCCTTCTGCTGACACCTCGCGCACGCAGATGAGCGGCTCGGGCGCCGCGTCGACGTCGAACAGCGCCTCAACACGCGCGCCCGCGGCGCCGTGGCGCACAAGGCCAGTGTCAGAGCGCGCGCCCATGACCAGACCGAGCGCGTCGATGAGCAGCGACTTGCCCGCACCAGTCTCGCCGGTGATGACCGTCAGGCCCGGCGCGAACGTCACGCGCACGCGCTCGATGAGGGCCAGATCGCGGACGGCAAGCTCGCGCAGCATCAGACGATTCTGATGCCCGCGCGGGTCACGCGAGCGGCCGGAACGTCACGAAGGCAGCCAGAAGGTCACGCGGGCAGCAGCTCCGCTTTCTGGCGCAGCAACTCCCAGAAGGGCAGCGCGTCCTTGGGCTCGATGAAGCGCATAGGCCGCTCGAGCGCGCGGATCTCGACCTGGTCGCCCGCCTCAACCGGGTAGTCGTCACGGCCATCGATGCTGACGATGCCCGAAGGGCCATCAATGATGCGAATACGAACGGCGTGTGAGGGGCTGACCACGACCGAGCGAACAGATGCGAGATAAGCCGCGACGGGCGTGACGACGAGGTTGCGCGCGGTCGGGTCGAGGATGGGGCCGCCGGCGCTGAACGAGTAGGCGGTCGAGCCCGTGGGCGTGGCCACGACGATGCCGTCGGCCACGTACGTCGCGAGGTGCGAGTCATCGATGAGCACCTCCATGCGCATGACGCGTGCCTCGCCACCACGCACGATCGCGGCATCGTTGAGCGCCGCGAACTTGCCACTCGCCGCGCCACTATCCGAGTGCGCGGCGCGCATCAGCGAAACCTCGAGCATCATGCGCGGCTCGATCTCGTACTCGTCGCGGACGAGCTCGCCCAGGGTCGACTCGAGCGCGGACGGATCGATCTTGGACAGGAAGCCAATGCGCCCCGAGTTGACGCCCAGGACGGGGACATCGACCCGCGCCAAGGCCCGTGCCGCGCGCAGGAAGGTGCCGTCCCCGCCGAGCACGATCAGGCACTCGGTGTCCGCGAGGCGCGTGACGAGCGTTTCCGTTTCGCCCGATTCGGCCGCCCACGCCTGCGCGCCGTTGGCCGCGCACCACGCCGCGGCGCGCTGGGCGAGCTCGATCGCCGCGGGCTTGGTCGGGTTGAAGGCGAGGCCGAAGCGCTTCATATGCGTCGCCTATGCCAGCGCCAGGTGGAGCAGGTACTCGACGTTGCCGGCCGGGCCGCGCAGGGGCGACTCGAGCTGGCCACGGACGTCGAAGCCAATCTGACGCGCGAACTGGGCAATACGCTCGAGCGCGGCCCGGCGCACCGCCTCGTCACGGACCACGCCCTTGGGCGCGTCCGCTGGATCGGCCTCGAACTGCGGCTTGACGAGGGGAACGACTTCGCCATGGTCCGCGAGCGCAGATTTCACGCCGGGCAGGACGCGCGTGAGCGAGATGAACGACACGTCGACGACGGCCAGGCTGGGCTGTTCGGGCAGGCTCACGTGCTGAGTCGCGCCGGGCTCGAGCCGCGCGGCATGGGTGCGCTCCATCGACACGACCCGTGGATCGGTGCGCAACGAGTCGGCGAGCTGGCCATGGCCCACGTCGAGAGCATAGACGCGCATCGCACCGCGGCGCAGCAGAACATCCGTAAAGCCGCCGGTCGAGGCGCCCACGTCGAGGCAGATCCGGCCGGCCACCTCGATCGCGAACGCGTCGAGCGCGGCGGCGAGCTTCTCGCCGCCGCGCGAGACATACGGCGCGCGCTCGGCGAGCGACAGTGGCGCCGCCTCGTTGACCAGCTCGCCGGGTTTCAGGTTGCGCCGCGCGCCGTCACCGGCGCCAACGCGGACCTTGCCGGCCAGCACGAGCCGCGCGGCCATGTCCCGATCAGTGGCGAGACCGCGCGCAACAACAAGATCGTCGAGCCGAACGCGCCGTGTACGCGCGGGCTTGCTCAGGCGCTGCGAGCCTCGATCGGGCGCGGCTTGGTCGTGCGTGGCGGCGCGGGCGACGCGTGCAGCTCTGCGAGTGCCTCGGTCACCTGCTCGGTGATGCCGTCGGCGTCGATGCGCAGGTAGCGACGCAGGTCAGTGACCGCGCCGTGGTCGACGAAGTGATCCGCCGGCAGGCCCACGATCTTGACCGGCACGCGCAGCGTCGCGTCGTCGAGTGCCGCGGCCGTCAGTGCCTCGAGCACGGCCGAGCCGAAGCCGCCCGTCACGACGCTCTCCTCGAGCGTCACGACCAGCTTCTTGCCACGCGCGTGCTGGCTTATGAGCGCCGCATCAAGCGGCTTGGCGTAGCGCGCGTTGATGACGCCCACGGACCAACCGTCCGCGGCGAGTCGATCAGCGACCTCCATGCCGCGCATCACGATCGGGCCGAAGCCCACGATCAGGATGTCGTCGCCCTCGCGCAGGACCTCCGCCTGGCCGACGGGGATGGCGTCGGGCGTCAGCGCGGGCAGGTCGAAGCCCGGATCGCGTGGGTAGTGCAGCGCGAACGGGTGGTCCTGGCCGAAGGCGGTGTGCAGCAGGCGGCGCGCCTCCTGCTCGTCCTTGGGCGAGGCCACGATCAGGTTGGGCAGCTGGCGCTGGGCGGGGATGGTGAACATGCCCTGGTGGCTGGTGCCGTCCTCACCCACGAGCCCAGCGCGATCGACACCGATGACGACGGGCTGGTCGTTCTGGCACACGTCGTGCACGGTCTGGTCGAAGGCACGCTGGAGGAAGGTCGAGTAGAGCGCCACGAAGGGGCGCATGCCGCCGATCGCGAGGCCGGTCGCGAGCGTCACGGCGTGCTGCTCGGCGATGCCAACGTCGTACATCCGGCCGGGATGCGCGTCCTGGAACTTGGCCAGGCCGGTGCCCGTGGGCATGCCCGCGGTGATGGCCACGATGCGGGCGTCGTCATTGGCCAGGGCGATCAGCTCGTCGGACACGACCGATGTGTAGTTGGGCGGTTTGGAGCGCGCCGCGACAGCCTGCGCCATGGACAGCGTCGCGTCGCCATCGCCGTTCGCCTTGACCGACAGGGCCGATGGCGCGCCGCTGCCGACGCCGGGGACCACGGTCATGGGCGGCAGCGCCGCGCCGTGGAAGCCCACCTGGTCGGCCACGGCCGGTTGATAGCCGCGGCCCTTCTGGGTGCGCACGTGGACGATGACCGGCCCATCCATGTTGCGCAGCGCCCGGCGCAGCACGGAGTGCAGCGCCGGGATGTCATGGCCGGGCACGGGACCCACATAGGTGATGCCCAGGTCCTCGAACAGCTGGCCGGGCTGGGC
>PMCG01000383.1:2477-4921 GCA_003155335.1 Acidobacteriota bacterium | reverse complement strand
GCCAGACCGCGCAGTCGCTGATCCGCACGGACCAGCGCTGGGCGAGCAGCGCGTGATTCGCGGCGGTTCCTGGACCGATCTGATGCCGTTCCTACTCACGTCACAGCGCTACTGGGATCCGCCGGCCACACACATGCCCTTCATCGGTTTCCGCTGCGTGTGCGACTCCTCTTCCTAGCATGCGGAGGTCTCCTGCGATGAGGCAACCCATCTCAACCCGCACGGTTGCTAGCGGTGAGCTGTCATCGTGGCTCGTCCTGCTCCTGGCGCTTGCGGCGAGCGCGCTGCTAGCGCAGGATCCGCCGACGCCAGGTACCGTGCGGTCGAGCGTCATGGACGCGTTGGACTACGTCTACGTTCCGCCGGGGGGGTTCGTGATGGGCTGCGTCGCCAGCGACAACCAGTGTCAGAACGACGAGAAGCCCTCGCACCACGTCGAGCTGACCAAGGGATTCTGGATGGGCCGCACAGAAGTGACCGTCGCAGCCTTCCGGAAGTTCGTCGCGGCGACGGGCCGTCGCACGACCGCCGAGTCTGACGGCTGGAGCCAAGCCTTCGATGGCAAGAACCTGACAAAGAAGATGGCAGTCAACTGGCAGAACCCTGGCTTCGACCAGGGCCCGACGCACCCGGTCGTTCACGTGAGCTGGTACGACGCGTCTCTCTATTGCGCGTGGGCCGGAGGCCGTCTCCCGACCGAGGCCGAGTGGGAATATGCGGCACGCGCGGGCCGCGCTGCGACCAAGTACCCTTGGGGCGACGCGTCCTCTGCCATCGTCGCCGCAGGTAGGCTGGCCAACGTGGCGGACCAGTCGCTCAAGCGCAGCTATCCGAACCTGAGGACGATCTCGGGGTACGAAGACGGGTTTGCCTTCACCGCTCCGGTCGGCACCTTCCCGCCGAACGAGTACGGGCTCCACGACATGATTGGGAACGTGGCCGAGTGGTGCGCGGATTATCACGACGAGAAGGCCTACGCCTCATCNNGGCGCCTGGGTGGACGACGCGTCGAACCTGCGCGCCTCGTACCGGGCCAGAGAGCTGCCGAGCTACCACGACGGCCTGATCGGGTTCCGCTGCGTCCGCGACACGGAACCGTGAGCCCAATGGCCGGAAGCGCTGCGTTGCCGCGTTGCGCTCCGCCGTGGCGTCCAGACCTACTTCACCGTTGCTTTGAGATCCGTGCCGGCCACGAAGCGCGGGACGCGCCGGCCAGGGATCTTGATCGGCGCGCGCGTGCGCGGGTCGCGGCCGAGGCGCGTTCGTCGGCGCGAGACGACGAAAGTGCCGAAGCCGACAAAGGTCACGCGCTCGCCTTTCTTGAGAGAGCGCGTGATGTGCGCGATGAGCGATGCGAGCACCTGGTCGACCGATGTCTTGGTGACGGCGAGTTCCTTGGCGATGGTCGCGACGAGCTGCGCTCTGTTCATGCCGACCTCCGCGTCATGGCGCTGCTCGCGCCAAGTGGCGCGCTGGAATCAGGCGGCGGCGAGCAGTGTGTGGGCGCTTGTCAGCGCCAATGTTAGCATGGCGTCGACGTGCGGAGAGCTCAGGCTCGCGGCCTTCTTGTCGGCGCTGCCCTTGAGCAACTCGAGCGCCTTGTCGAGCACAGGATCGCCGGCAGGTGCTTCCTCTTGATCGACGTCGCGGCGCGAGGCCACGGCGACCTTGGGTTCGATGCCCTGGCCGTGGATCGCCTTGCCGCCGGGAGTGAAGTACCGGGCGACAGTCAGGACCAGTCCACCGTCGGCGAGAGGAATCGCGCGCTGCACAGCGGCGCGACCGAGCGTATGCGAGCCGACGAGCGTCGCGCGCTCGCCCTCGGCGAGGGCAGCCGCTACGATCTCGCCCGGGCCCGAGGTGCCGGCGTCGATCAGCACCGCCAGCGGCAGGTGCCAGACTCCTCGGTGGGGCTCGGCATTGAACGTGCGCGTCTCGCCGTGCCGCGGCGTCAGTCGCGTCACCACCCCGCCCTTGAGGAACAGCTCGGCCACGTGCACGGCCTCGTCGTAGCTGCCGAAGGCAGCGCCGCGCAGATCGAGCACGAGGCGCTGTGCGCCGGATCGGCGCAGCGTCTCGATCTCGGTGCGCAGCGTGCCGGCCGTGCCTTCCGAGAACTCACTGACGTGCAGCAGCCCAACGTCGTCTGCGAGCAGCTTTTGTGTCGGCGTGGCTGGCGCGATCTTCTCGCGCACGAGCGGAAAACGCAGCGGGTCTGTGCTGTTGCGCAGCACTGCCAACTCGATGGCGGAGCCGGGCGCTCCCCTGAGCAGCCGTTCGGCGACCGGCACACCGACGGTGCGGGTGTGCCGTCCGTCGATGGTCTTGATCAGGTCGCCCGTGCGCAGGCCGGCCCGCTCGGCGGGCGAGCCGTGTCGCACCGCCACGATCATCAAGAAGCCGATGCGCCGTGTGAGCGCTAGACCGACCTCGGCCTCATCGGT
>PMCG01000383.1:1262-2452 GCA_003155335.1 Acidobacteriota bacterium | reverse complement strand
AGGACCTCGTTGAAGAGCGCCAACTGACCGTAGGTGGAGTCCCCGAGCGCGCGGCCGACGACGCCGGCCGTGAGATAGCAGGCAACGGCGGTGGACGTGAGCGCGACGACGAGCCGGCTGCGTGATGACATGTCCTGATTATAGGGGAGCCTTGTGCAGCCAGTCCATCGGGTCGTCGGGATGTCCCTGGGAGCGCACCTCGAAGTAGAGTCCGGGACTCCCCAGACCCGGCCCCACCGTTCCCAGCGATTGGCCGGCTGCGACGTGCTCGCCGACCGCCACGGTGGTCTCGCCCAGGTGTCCGTAGAGGGTCAGGTGGTGACTGCCGTGATCGACAATGACCAGCAGGCCGTAGCCCAGAAAGCGATCGGCGAACACGACCGCGCCCTCGTGCACGGCGTCCACCGGCGTGTCGATCGGCGCGGCGATCTCGATTCCGTTCTGCGGGGTGTAGGTGTCGAACTTGGGGTGCTTGCGCCGACCGAACGGCACACGCACAGTGCCGGCGACAGGCCAGGGCAGGCTGCCCTTGAGCGCGACGAGGGGCAGCGTGGCTTCCCCCTCGGCCAGACCACCCAACAGTTGGCCCATGCGTTCCTCGGCCTGTTCCAACTCCGTCAGAAAGGCCGCCTGCACTTCCTTGTGCGCCACCATGTCGTTGAGGAAAGCCTCCTTGCGGCGGCGATCCCCCTCGAGCGCGCGCCGCTTGTGTTCGGTCTCGGCCCTGAGCGCCTGGGCCTCGCGCGTGCGCGCGGTCAGCTCGTCGCGCGTCACCGCTAGGGAGGCCAGGTCGCGGCGGAACGCGGCGATGCGCTCGTTGTCGCGGCGCGCGAGCGTCGTCACGTAGCGGTAGCCCTGAAAGACAGCGGCCGGACTCTCGATCGACAGCAACAGCCTGAGGTATGACAGGCGCCCCAGCTTGTAGAGCGCCCGCGCACGTGCGGCGACCAGTGGCCGCGCGCGTTGGAGAGAGGCGTTGAGCTCGGCGAGGCGCCTCGCCGTGCGATCGAGCTGCGAGTTCGTGCGCGCGAGCACCAGTTGCACTTCCTTGAGCTCTTCGCCGCGCAGGCGCACCTCGAGCTCGAGGCGCTCTAGCTCGCGCAACAGGCTCTGCTCTTGACCGCGCATCCGCGCGACCTCGCGCTCCAGAGAGGCCCGGCGCTCCTTCACCCGCGCCAGCCGCTCGTCGA
>PMCG01000383.1:0-1137 GCA_003155335.1 Acidobacteriota bacterium | reverse complement strand
TGGCCCGTCCCAAAGGCGCGGGCAGGTCGAGCTTCTCGCGGCCGAGAAACCGCACGGCGAGAGTGTAGCGCTTGCCGTTGTCGAAGACCGGCAGCTCGAGCGGCGCGTTCTCGGCCACGCCGCGCAGTCGCGTCAAGTAGAAGGCCGAGAGGACGTCCAGCGGGCAAGCCCCCACGTCGAAGCGCGTCTCAGGGATCTGGGTGTCCTTGACCTCGGCCGCGCCCGTGGCCAGGTCGAAGACGACGAGCTGCTCGCGCTGGTGGCGGCCCTCGTGCAGGTGCTTCTCGATCGCGAGCGAACAGCCGCTGGCAGGATCCCACGCGGCCACGGTGCGATCGCGTACGCGGAAGCGCAGCAGCCAGGCGAAGAAGCCGGCGCTCTCGGCCTGCGCCACGAACTCGGTCGCGTCCCGCTCGCCTCGCCGCCCGGCGAGCACGGAGAGCACTGCGCGGCCTGCCAACAGGTGCGCATACGTGATTCGCAGGCGCACGCGCTCGCCGACGGTGAACGGGGCCTGCGCCTCACTCGGCGGTGCGGTGTATGGGGCACCAGCGTGGAGCGGGAGCAGCGCCAAGAGGGCGCCGATCGAGATCACGCTCGCTCGCCCTCCACTCCGCGCGTGCGTGGGCGAGCCTCGATCACCTCGCGTACCTTGCGCATGAGGTCTTCGGCCGTGAACGGCTTCTGAAGGAAGTTGACTTCTTCCGCGAGCAGACCGCGTCCTACGATGGCCTCGTCGGTGTAGCCGGACACGTACAGCACGGCCAAGTCGGGGCGCGCGGCGCGCGCCAGCTCGGCCAGCTCGCGTCCGTTCATCTGCGGCATGACGACGTCGGTCAGCAGTAGATCGATAGGCTGCGGTTGGTTCATCAGCAGCTCGTATGCTTGGCGGCCGTTCGTGGCGGTGAGCAAGGTGTAGCCGCACGCGCGCAGGATCTCGGCGGTGAGTGCGCCGATGGATTCCTCGTCCTCGACGACCAAGATCGTCTCTGAGCCCGAGCTGACCGTCTCGACCCCGCGCACGACCTCGCTAGGCATCAGCGTGTCGGCCGCGCGTGGCAAATAGACTCTGACCGTCGTCCCCAGACCGACCTCGCTGTAGACCCAGATGTTGCCGCCGCTCTGCTTGACGATGCC
>PMCG01000083.1 GCA_003155335.1 Acidobacteriota bacterium | reverse complement strand
CCGCCTTCGTAGACTGAGCCCTTGCCCGCGCGCAGGCGTTCGTACAAGCTCTCCTCTGCGCCGTTGTCGCTGGTCAGGATCACGAGCGTGTCTTGGGCGATGCGTTCCTCGTGCAGGCACTTGAGGATCTCGCCCAGCACGACGTCGATCTGAACGATCATGTCGCAGCGCGCCGGGTCGTCGTTGTCGTGGCCGCCCTGGCCCTTCACAGGATGGCCGTGGATCGCGACAGGAGGGATATGCGGGAAATGGGGCGCGACCTCCGCATAGTAGAGGAAGAACGGCTGGTCGGGCCGCGTCCGAACGTGACGCGTGATGAATCTCAGGGCGCCGTCGAGCAGATGCTCTCCGACTGCGGCGTCGTCCCAGCCGGGCGCCACCCAGCCTTCCCGGAGCGGCTGCCCGTTCACCTCTTGCTCAGGGCGCCATCGATCCGGCAGAACGGTCACATGGTCGTTCTCGACGAATGTGTACGGATCGTGGTTCAGGGCGCTGGCCAGGCCGAAGAAGTAGTCAAAGCCGTGGTTCAGCGGCCCGTCGATGATCGGCTTCGAGAAATCGACGTCGCGCGTCGTGAAACGGCTGCCGCCCACGCCCGCACGCGCGAAACCGTCACCGGCCCGGTTGGCAAAACGGTTGCCCAAGTGCCACTTGCCCACGGCAGCGGTCGCATAGCCGTTGCGCCGCAGCAGCTCGGGCAGGGTCACGACGTCGGCCTCGAGCACCGGCTCGTCGTAGGCAGAGTAGAGCACGCCGCTCTCGAGCCGCGAGCGAAATGGATAGCGACCTGTCAGCACGGAATAGCGCGACGGCGTGCACAGCGCGGAAGGCGCGTGGGCGTCGCGAAAACGGATCCCGGCGCGGGCGAGCCGGTCGATATTCGGCGTGGGGATGTGCGACGCCGGATTGTAGGCACGCACGTCGCCCAGCCCAAGATCATCCGTCAGCAGAAAGACGATGTTCGGCGGGCGCCTGCGCGCCGGCGCCGGCCGTTGACCAGCGCTGCTCAACCGGGTTCCGGCCAACAACAGCGCGGCCATGCTCGCCGCATGGCTGAAGAATCCCCGGCGATCGAGCTGGTCCTTGCGCATGGTCGCACCGCGTCGCCCCGACAAGCTAACCCCTCTTCTGCCTCCGCGCAAACGCGGTTACACTGCCTGCGGTGACACATGAGTGACGAACAGTACCGGCGCTACGTTCACATCAACCTGCCGCATGCGCGCACGATCGCGCAGCGCATCGCGCGCGAGCTCGATCTCCTGGGCGCGTTCCGCGAGGACGAGAACGGCGGCGCAGTCGAGCTGCACGCGGCCGTGACCGCGCTGGAGCAGGCCCTGCGCCCGTTCGACGACGATCCTGCGTGCGAGCCGGCCGTCGCCGCAGCAGACGCGATCGCAGAACACGCACGCACACTGGTCACGGCTGTCCTGGCCACGGCACTCCGCGGCGATCGCCTCGGGCAAGGCGTTCGCAATCTGTTCGAATGCCTCGGGCTCGCCGAGGAAGGGGCGAGCCTGTCCCTGGAATGCGGCGAGCGTCCCGATTCTCTTCTGCGCTGATGGAACCGATCCGAGTCGGAGCACGCGTCCTCATCCCTGCCAGCGCCATCGAAGCGACCTTCGTGCGCTCATCCGGACCGGGCGGGCAGAATGTCAACAAGGTCTCGTCAAAGGTCGATCTGCGCGTCGACCTCTCCCGCATCGAAGGTCTCTCGGAGAGCGCCCGCACGCGACTCGACCGGCTCGCGCGCCGGCGCGACCGCATCGGACGGCTCATCGTCACGAGCCAACGCACGCGCGATCAGGCCAAGAACCTCGCCGACGTCCGCGACAAGGTGCGCGCCCTGGTCGCCCGCAGCCTCGTGGCGCCGCGCACGCGTCGGCGCACCGCCCCCAGCGCCGCTGCCGTGCATAGACGCCTGGATGCCAAGCGCCGCTCTGCCGCACTCAAACGCCAGCGCTCGCGAGCTAGCCGCGAAGACGACTGAGTCCGCAGCACCTCACGCGCAACCTGTAGTAAAGTGGCGCTTCCATGGATCCGATCGCTGAGCCTCCTGGTACGACCGGAAGCGCCGAGCCTCTCGCCGGCTTGCGCGCCGAGATCGACCAGCTCGACGACGAGCTGTTGGCGCTCTTGAACCACCGCGCGCGCCTGGTCGAGCAGGTCGCCCACGCCAAGCAGAGCGGCGACCGCGCCTTCTACGCGCCGCACCGGGAGCGCGCCATCATCGACCGGCTGCAAGAGCAGAACGCCGGCCCCTTCCCGACCGAGGCCGTGCGTCCCGTGTTCCAGGAGATCATCAGCGCCTGCCTGTCGCTCGAGAAGGGCCTGCGCGTCGCCTTTCTGGGACCGGAAGGCACGTTCACGCATCAGGCCGTCAAGCGCCACTTCGGCACGTCGGCGCCGGCCCTGCCCTGCGGCTCGATCGCCGCTGTCTTCGAAGAGGTCGAGCGCGGCGCGGTCGAGTTCGGCGTCGTGCCCGTTGAGAACTCGACAGAAGGGGTCGTCAGCCACACGCTCGACACGTTCATGGACAGCAAGCTGGTCATCTGCGCTGAGATCGACGTCGACGTCGATCACTGCCTGATGGCCCGGCCAGGCATTGTCGAGTCCCAGATCGAGCGCGTCTACTCGCACCCGCAGGCCCTGACCCAGTGCCGCGGCTGGCTCGCCACCAACCTCGCGCGAGCCCTTCTCGTCGAGTGCGCCTCCACCACCGACGCGGCCCGCCGCGCGCACGAGGACGCCGCTGGCGCGGCCATCGGCACCGAGCTGGCGGCCAAGCTCTACGGGCTCGCCGTTGTGCGCCGGAGCCTCCAGGACCTCGACCACAACGTCACGCGCTTCCTCGTCATTGCGCAACCAGGCACGGTCCCGCTGCCGCCGGTCGGCCCGGGCGTGAAGACCAGCCTGCTACTCATCCTGCGCGACCAGCCCGGCGATCTCTTCAATGCGCTGAGACCGCTCTCAGAGTCCGGCATCAATCTGACGCGCATCGAGAGTCGGCCGTCAAAGCGCAAGGCCTGGGAGTACGTCTTCTTCCTCGAGATCTCCGGCCACACGGAAGAGCCGCACATCGCCACCGCGCTCACCGACCTGGGCCACGATCGCTGGGTGCGCATCCTCGGCTGCTACCGCCAGGCGGACGAGAACTAGGGACTTCGCCGAAGCCCGAGCGGAATCCCGGCTCTCCTACTCCGACGTCGACCGCCGCCTGAAGGCGGTGGAGAGCCACTAGGCCGCAACCGGCGGGTCGCCCGCGAGACGCCAACACCCCCGCCATCGTAGTGGCGGGCCCCTGTGCCCGCCCTCGTTGGCCAGGACCCAGCGCCGATATCGACCGTAGGCGCGATTCACGAATCGCCCAACGTGGCCAGTCCGCAGCCGCGCGTAGGGGCGACCGGCCGGTCGCCCACGAACGCGCCTGCCCTCAAACCGCGCGTAAGGGCACGGCATGCCGCTCCCAACGTCGCTGCCCTCCGACGCTACCAGGTATAGGTCGTGATGAACGGTAGGTTCACCGTCGCGCTCACTTGGCCTCCAGATCGTCCAGAAACTCCGACGCTGGCGCGACGGCTGTCACGAGCAGGTTGTCGCGGGCTCGGGTGCAGGCGACGTAGAGGAGATGGCGCTCGGTATCGTAGACCTCGTGCAGGTCCGCGTCGTCCACCACGGCTTCGATGCG
>PMCG01000079.1:13535-14638 GCA_003155335.1 Acidobacteriota bacterium | reverse complement strand
GCGCATCTCTACGAGGAGCGCGGCGACGACGCCATCACTGCCCTGGACGGGATGTTCGCGATCGCGCTTTGGGACGCACGCCGCCGACGCCTGCTGTTGGCGCGCGACCGATTCGGCAAGAAGCCGCTCTACTACTGGAGCGACGGCCGACGCTTCGTCTTTGGCTCGGAGATCAAGGCGCTCTTGGCCGCAGACGTGCCGGCGGAGTTCGCATCCGAGAATCTGGCTGAGTACCTCGCCTTCGGCTACGTGCCGACGCCGCGCACGCTGTTCAGCGGCATCCTGAAGCAGCCCCCGGCGACCACACTCGTGGTCGATGTCAGCGGCGTCCACGAGCCGCGACCGTACTGGGACCTCGAGTTCCCCGCAGAACACGACGTGGCGCGGATCGCACCGGCCGCCGCTGGCGAACGCGTGCGCGAGCTGCTGACAGAGGCGGTGCGCAAGCGGCTGGTCGCCGACGTCCCGCTAGGCGTTCTGCTGTCCGGCGGCGTCGACTCGAGCGTGATCGCAGCGCTGATGGCGCGACTCGTCCCCGGCCGCGTGAAAACGTTCACGGTAGGGTTCGAAGGTGACGCCTTTTTCGACGAGCGGCCGCATGCGGAGCGCGTCGCGCGCCACATCGGCTCGGAACACCACGCCTCGATCGTCAAGCCCCAAGCGGCCGCGCTCATCGAGACGCTGCTCTACCATCACGACGAACCCTTCGGCGACTCGTCGGCGCTGCCGACCTATCTCGTCGCGCGCGAGGCGCGTCGCTACGTGACCGTGGTGCTCAACGGCGACGGGGGCGACGAGATCTTCGCTGGCTACGATCGCTTCTACGCCGCGCTGCTGGCCGAGCGCATCCCCGGCTGGGCGCGACGCGCGCTGGCGCTTCTGGTGCGGCCGTTGCCGCAGGGACGCGACTACCACGGGCTGCTGCGCCGGGTGCGCCGCTTTGCCGACAAGGCGTCGCTGCCCTTCGAGGAGCGCATCTTCGCCTGGAGCACTTTCTTCGATCTCCCCGCGATCTCCGCCCTGGCAACGGACGGTCTCTTCGACCGAGAGCGCGTACTCGCTTCGTACCGCCAGGCTCTCCTGCGCCAGCCACGGGCCTCGCT
>PMCG01000079.1:12601-13490 GCA_003155335.1 Acidobacteriota bacterium | reverse complement strand
GCCACGGCAAGATCGTGCTCAAGCAAATCGCGCGTGAGCTGCTGCCTGACGACATCGTCGATCGACCCAAGCACGGCTTCGGCCTGCCCCTCGGCGCGTGGTTCCGCGGCGAGCTGGCGCCGCTGGTGCAAGAAACGTTGCTCACAGGTGCGCGCGTCAACCNNCTGCTGACGCTCGAGCTGTGGCTGCGCAAATACAACTTCGACTGAGATGAACGCAGAAGCCCCCGGCGTCCGCGGCCGCGCTGCGCAGGCGGTGCTGCTGGCCGGCATCGCGCTCGCCCCTTGGCCGTACGGGTGTGCGCAGGAGACCTGGCGCTTTGCCCTCGCCGCTGTCCTGCTGCTGGCGAGCGCGCTCTGGCGGTCCGATGCCGTAGCGCACGGCCGCTCGTCGTCGGCGCTGACGCTCGCGGCCCTCGGCCTGCCTGCTGTGGGCGCGCTCCAACTCGCGCTGCGCACGAGCGCGAGCCCGGTCGCGACAGCAGAGGCGACGCTGGAAGTGGCCGCGTTTGTCGCCATACTGGTCACCTGCGCGGCCATGGCGCGGGAGCGCCGGATGGCGCTGAGCCTGGCGGCGGTTCTTCTCGCCAGCGCGTCGGCGCAGGGGGTGTTCGGCGTCATCCAATCGGTTGTAGCGCCAAAGACGATCTACGGCATTGCGCCGGCCATCGCACAGACGCCGTTTGGGTCCTACGTCAACCACAATCACTTCGCGGGCCTGATCGAAATGGCTGTCCCCCTGGCCATCGGCTGNNGTTGCTCACAGGTGCGCGCGTCAACCGTTGGCTTCGTCCGGACGCCATCCGCACCCTGTTCGACCAGCACGTCGCCGGCTGGGCGGATCACGGCCACCAGCTTTGGACGCTGCTGACGCTCGAGCTGTGGCTGCG
>PMCG01000079.1:0-12433 GCA_003155335.1 Acidobacteriota bacterium | reverse complement strand
CGGATGGCGCTGAGCCTGGCGGCGGTCCTCCTCGCCAGCGCGTCGGCGCAGGGGGTGTTCGGCGTCATCCAATCGGTTGTGGCGCCAAAGACGATCTACGGCATTGCGCCGGCCATCGCACAGACGCCGTTTGGGTCCTACGTCAACCACAATCACTTCGCGGGCCTGATCGAGATGGCTGTCCCCCTGGCCATCGGCTGGTCGTTGGGACTGTGGAGGCGAGCAAGCGGACCGACACCTGTGGCGATCGCGCTGGGTGGGTTGGGCCTGGGGCTCGCCGCGGTCGAACTCGCGAGTCGCAGCCGCGGCGGACTCCTGGCGCTGATCGCCGCCATGACTTCTCTCGGCTTGCTCTGGTGGAGTCGCCACCGCCGTCGGGAGCGCCGCGGTCTCGACGTGCTCGCGGCTGGTGTCGCCGGCGCGGCCGTGCTCGGCTTTGCCTGGTTCGCGGTGCCAGGCGACGCGCGGCAGCATCTCTTTACGGTCGCTCACGGCGC
Source organism: Acidobacteriota bacterium (assembly GCA_003155335.1). Taxonomy (GTDB): domain Bacteria; phylum Acidobacteriota; class Vicinamibacteria; order Fen-336; family Fen-336; genus FEN-336. The sequence continues at coordinate 11,936 of PMCG01000079.1, read as the reverse complement.
GACAGACAGCTCGGGCAGCTACCGGGTCGACATCGCGCGCGACACGCTGCGGCTCGCGCTGTCGCGGCCATGGATCGGCGCAGGGCTCGGTGCGTATGACGACGCCGTGCCTGCCTTCAAGCTGGCGCACGGGGACGTGCGTACGACGCATGCCGAGAGCGACGCGCTCCAGCTCGTGGCCGAGGTCGGGCTGCTCGGTCTCGCGGCGTGCGGCGCCTTGACGCTGGTGCTGCTACGTCAGGCGCAGCGGCGACTGGCCGAGCGCGGGGATCCGGTCCGCCGAGGCTTGAGCCTGGGGGCGGCTGCCGGCGTCATCGGTCTCTCGGTCCATTCTCTCGTGGATTTCAATCTGCACATCCCATCCAACGCACTCGTGTTCGTCGGGCTTCTGGGGTTGTGTGCCGCGCCAGTGACCCGTCCCGGCGGCGAACACGAGCGAGGCGCTCGCCGGCTGTGGGCGACGAGCCTCTGCACCCTGGGGCTGTTCGCCCTCTCGCTCGGCGCGGGCTGGCGCGCTTGGGGGGCGTGGTCGTTCGAGCAGGCGCGTCGCCGTGCGTCGCCGCAAGAACGCGTGGCCGCGTTGGGCGTCGTGCTTCGTTATCATCCCTACATGTCTGATGCGTATCGCGAACGGGCGAGGGCGTGTATGGCCCTGGCGGCCTCGGGGAGTCTGGCCACGGCCAGGCTTTCGCGTGCCGATCGCGATCTACGCGCCGCGCTGAGGTTGCGGCCGTTCTGGGGTGAGGCCTGGGCCGATCGGGGCTGGGTTCTCTGGTTAGAGGGGAGCTGGCCAGAGGCTCGAACAGCCTTCGACCGCGCGCTCGCGCTCGATCCCACGCACGTCGGTATCCGTGACATTGCATCCCGGTTCCAGATGGTGGAGAGGCGCGCGGCGCACTCGGACGCCACTCCGCGGCTCAAGTAGTACTTGAGAAGCCTCTCGCAAGTGCCTGAAAAGGCGCTGTTTTTTGCGTTGACAGGCGCACAACACGCGTGGTAGCGTACAATGTGTTGTTCTGTCGAGCCTGAAGTGCAATGAAGGATGGAGGCTGTGTGCCTCTCCACCCGGGCATTCGTGTCCTTCGCTTGTTTTCTCGGCTAAACATCGGCGGGCCTTCGTATCACGTCGTCTTTCTCACTGCTCGGCTGAGGCCGTACGGCTATGACACGCGGCTCGTCGTGGGTCAGGAGGCCCCGCATGAGGGTGACCTTCGAGCATTCGCGGCTGAGCAGGGCGTCGAGCCAGTCACGATACCCCACCTCGGCCGCGCCATACGCCCACTGGCCGATTTGCGGACACTTTGGACGCTCTTCGCGTTGATCCGTTCGTTCCGCCCGGTGATCGTGCACACCCACACGGCCAAGGCTGGCTTTGTCGGGCGCCTGGCAGCGCGCCTGGCTCGCGTCCCGATCATCGTCCACACCTACCATGGGCACGTGCTGTCCGGGTATTTTGGCCCGATCGAGACAGTCTTCTACCGCTCGCTCGAACGGACACTGGCCCGCGTGAGCGATCGCCTCGTGACGGTCTCCGGCGCTGTCAAACACGATCTGTTGGGGTTGGGGATCGGCGACGACCACAAGATACGCGTCATCGCGCTCGGGCTAGAATTGGAGCGGCTTGCCGGTGAGCTCCCGCGGGGTGGTCTTCGGAAGGAGTCGGGAGTTGCGTCCGGTGCCCCGCTCGTGGGCGTTTTGGGTCGGCTCGTGGCGATCAAAGATGTTCCGACCTTCCTGGAGGCCGCGCAGATCGTTGTGAAGTCCGATCCAGAGGTGCGCTTCGCTGTCGTCGGTGACGGGCAGGTACGCTCGTTGCTTGAGAACCAAAGCAGGGCCATGGGGCTCGAGGGGATTGTGTATTTCCACGGCTGGAAACGCGACACGCGGGAGGTCTTCGGGGATCTCGATGTCGTCGTCAACTGCTCCCGCAACGAAGGCACGCCAGTGGCGCTGATCGAGGGCTTGGCCGCCGGCCGGCCCGTCGTGGCCACGAGTGTGGGAGGAACCCCCGATCTCCTTGAGGGCGGACGCTACGGCGCGTTGGTCCCGCCGGGCGACCCGGTGGCCCTCGCGGCAGCCATCGTCCGCGCAATCAAGTGCCGGGACGAGTCCCTGGCGCGCGCGCGTGGAGGGCAAGCGCACGTCCTGGCGCGCTACACCGTGGAGCGCCTTGTCCTGGACGTGGACGCGCTCTATCGCGAGCTCCTGTTCGAGAAGCGAGCGAGGATTGCAGCCTATGCGGCTTCTTGAGCCCGCGCTGCTTGCGGTGGCGGTCGGCGGGCCGGCCTTCCTGCTGGCGATCTATCTCGTTCCTCTTGCCCGCGGCGCAGCGCGGCGCCTCGGCGCCCTCGACGAGCCTGGCTACCGCAAGCTCCACGAGCTGACCATGCCCCGCACTGGCGGCGTTGCCGTCTACAGCGCTTTTGTCGCCACGGTCGGCGTGGGGTATTTTCTGCTGCCGAGCATACGCGAAGTCGCGTGGCTGCGTGTCCTTCTCGGCGCAGCCCTCGACGTGACTCGCGACGCGCACATGGTCGCGGACAAGCTGCTCGCGCTGCTGGTCGGCGCAACGCTAGCGTTTGCAACGGGACTCGCCGACGACATGCTCGGTCGCCGTTTTCCTGTGGCCGTCAAGGCTCTTGGGCAGATCGCGGCGGCTGTCGTGGTCATGTCGGCGGGCGTCCGGACCAGCTTCATGCCGGCAGAGTGGCTCAACTGGTTGGCGACGCTGCTTTGGCTCGTCGGCATCACCAACGCCTTCAACCTGCTCGACAACATGGACGGCCTCTCGGCCGGCGTGGCCTTCGTCGCCTCCGGCGTCCTGCTGCTCCACGCCTGGGTGCTCGGCGAGTTTCTGATCGCGGTCATCCTCCTGGCGTTCATGGGCAGCCTGCTCGGATTCCTGTTCTTCAACTTCCATCCGGCATCGGTCTTCTTGGGCGACTGCGGCAGCCATTTCATCGGCTTCGTGATGGCATCGATCATGCTCCTCGAGCGCTACGTCACGCGGGCGTCGAGCACCCTCTTCCCGCTGCTGATGCCGGTGCTGCTGCTGGCGATACCGCTGATCGACACGGCGACGGTGATCCTCATTCGCGTGCGCGAGGGCCGGCCGATCTACGTCGGCGACCAACGGCATCTGTCCCACCGGCTCCTGGCGCTCGGATTCACTCAACGCTCGGCAGCGCTCTTCCTCTATCTCGCAACGTTCTGCCTGGGGGTGGGAGCGTTGCTCCTGCCGCACGCTACGGCAAGGGTGACATTTCTCATCCTCCTGCAGTCGGCCGGGTTTGTGGCGTTGATGTTGTTCTTGATGTTCCTGGATCGCCGTCCCACTGCCGGGGAGCGTGGCGAGTGACTACGTGGCTCATGTTGCTGGGCCTGCTCGCCAAGGCCCCGACGCTTTCGGTGCAGGCCGCGGCGTTGGGAACGCGCGCCTCAGTGAGCGTCCAGTCGCAGGAGACTCTGGGGGCAGTGGACGTGGGGCGCGACGGAGACGAGATCGTCGTGAGGGTCGACGGCGAGTCTGACGGCGTGCAGCCGCAAGCGCCCGTGAGCCCCTTGCTTCAGTCGCTGACTCTCGGGAGTGACGGGAGCCGGCTGGTGGTGCGGATCGGTGTCGCCATCGGCACGCTGCACGAGATCCGTCGAGATGCCCGATCGCTGACGATCCTCCTCGACCCTCCCGCCGCCGAGCAGCCGAGCTCCACCGCGCAGGCGATCCCAGCCGCGGATCTCTACCGGCGCATCTTCCCGGTCTCGCCGGCAACGGCCGCGGACGCCACTGACGTGCAGATGTCGGGCGAGTCGGCTGCCGGTACGGGCGCGGGCGCCTCTGGCCGCGGGCTAGTACTCGGACGCGTGACACTCTCGCCCTCGTTGACTGCCGGCTACGTGGATGAGGAGTACATTCCACCTGGGGCTGCGGCGCAGCAGGAGCGGTTCTTCCAGGTCCAGCCTCGGCTCGATGCCAGCGCGCCGATCAGCACTGGCTCGGCACGGTTGGGCTACGAGCCACGTCTTCGGGCCGGTTCCTCCGCGCCCGCTCTGCGCAAGGTGAGTCACCTCGCCGACGGCGCGCTCGATCTGCCGCTGGGGAGTAACCTCGAGGTGAATCTGTCCGACCACTTCAGTCGCGGAGTACTCGAGACCGAGGAGGTCGACCCCGGGCGCGAGTACTTCTCCAACCTGGCGACTTTCACCTCACAACAGTTTCAGTCCAGCCTGCACTACGACCTGGGTGCCAACGTGAAGGTCGATCTGAGTGCGCGCGCCGGGGGCGTGCGTTTCGCGCAGCCCTCCGGCTTTTTCAACTACGACAGCCGCGGCGCATCGGGCGACCTCAGCCGGGAGCTCACGCCCAACCTCCGCCTGGCCGTCGGCGCCGCATATGACCAGGTCGACGCGCCCGCGCGTCCAGCGGCCAGCATGCACGCCGCCTCGGCCCAAGCACAGCTCAACGGTGACCTCGCACCGCTGACTCGTGGGAACATCATGCTCGGGTGGACGCGTCAGGAGAACCCCCAGGCGCCTGCCGAGGCGCGCAGTTTCAACGGCTTCACGGCGAACGCGACGATCCGCAGGGACCTCGGATACTCATCGACGATTGCGCTGACAGCTGTGCGAGCCACGCACCCGTCGGGGTTTGGAAACGACGGCTTCTTCGTGACCACGGCGGGTCAGCTGGAGGTCGCCTTCCTCCTGCCGTTCGCCGTGTCCTTTCAGGGGGGAACGGGTTACCATGTAAACCAGTACCGCGCCGTGGCGCCCGAGATCGGCCGGCCGCGAAGGGACCAAATCACGTATTGGTCCGTCGGGCTCGGGCGTGCCGTGGGTCGCTGGGGTTTCTGGCGAGTGGATTACCGTCGGGAGCAACGCAACTCGAACATCGATACGTTCGACAACGTCGCGAACACGTTCGTCGTGCGAGTCGGAGTGGGATACTTCGGGGAGGCCAAACGCCAATGACAAGCCTCGCCCTGGCTGGATGGCTAGCGATCGCGGGCTCCGCGCCGACTCCCGCCGCGCCGACGCCTGCGCCTCTGCCTGTGGCCTCGCCTCTGGGCGCAACAGTACAGCAGCAACGCGAGCCGGACTATCTGATCGGACCTGGCGACGTGATCGAGGTCGACGTTTTCGGCAATGACGACCTGTCACGCACCGCCACGGTCCAGACCAACGGCACAGTGACACTTCCGCTGCTGGGCGATGTGGCCGTCTCAGGACTCGCTGCGCGAGCGATCGCGGAGAAACTGAAGGACTTGCTTGGCCGGGACTACCTAGTCAACCCCCAGGTCGAGGTTCGGATCAAGGACTATCTCAGCCAGTTCGTTTCCGTCGTGGGTGAGGTCCAGGCACCCGGCCGCAAGCCGATCAAGGGAAGAACGCGCTTGATCGACGCACTCGTCGAGGCCGGAGGTTTCAACACCCGCGCCTCGGGAGAGGTGGTCGTCACGCGCATCAGCGGGGCGTTCCCAGGCGGCAGCCACGTCTTGACCGTACGCCTCGGCGGCACACTGACGCCGGAGGGCCAGCGCGCGATCGAGAGCCCGCTCGTCAGTGGCGACATCATCAGCGCCTCGCCGCGCGAGTACGTCACTGTCGAGGGTGAGGTGCAGCGCCCCAACCGCTATCCTATTGACGGCGAGCTCAGCGTGACCGGCGCCCTTTCCCTGGCGGGAGGACTGACTCGTTTCGCGAGCAGCGACGTCAAGGTGCGGCGACTCGATCCGCAGACAGGCCAGATCCAGATCCGCGAGGTGGATCTCAAGGCCATTCGCAAAGGCAAGGAGCCCGATCTCGTGCTCATGCCCAACGACGTGATTTCGGTCGCGCGACGGATCTTCTGAACGAGCGGTGACGGCATGTCCAGCGCTGCACAACCCTTCCCGATCGGCGGCCAGAGCGACCGTGAGTTCGACTTGCGCTACTACACCGGCCTGCTGTGGCGTGGACGCGCCCTGATGGCGACGGCGGCCGGCGTGGGTCTCCTGCTCGGGCTCTGCGTGGGCCTGCTGCAGACGCCCGAGTACTCGGCCACGACGACGCTGCAGATCGATCCGCCGGTGCCGACGCAACTGACCGTCACAGACGCCCTCGTCGGAGGCGGTGGCTACTGGCAGAACGCGGACTTCTTCAACACGCAGTTCCGGCTCCTTCGTTCGGGCACCCTTGGTGAGCGCGTCGTCGAGGCGCTCCAGCTCAAGGACCAGCCGCCTTTCCGCGACGCCGCGGATCCCGGCGGACTCTTCATGTCGTACGTGTCCGTGGCGCCTGTCCCTGAAACCCGGCTCGTGCAGGTCTCTGTGACGCATCGCGACCCCAAGCTCGCGGCGCAGTGGGCCAACACCCTGGCGCTGACCTACGTCAAGGAGACCGTTTCCACGCGCGTGCAGTCGGCGCTGCAGGCGAGCCAGTGGATTCAGGAGCGGCTGGCAGCCACCCAGAAGACCATGCGTGAGTCGCAGGAGCGTCTCTCGCGCGCTGCCGAGGGACAGGACCTCGTGGTTCCCCAAGGCAGCGTCTCGGCCGTCACGACGTCGATCACGCGACTCAACGACGATTTCATCGGAGCCCAGGCGCGCCGCATCGTGCTCGAGGGGGCGCTCAGGCAGGTTGCCGAGATGCGCCAGCACGGCCAGGTGCTCGACAGTCTTCCACAAGCGGCCCAGGACGCCCAGATCGCCAGCCTCGACAGCCAGCTCGGCAACCTGAACCTCGAGCTCTCGCGGCTCAAAGAGAAGTACAAGCCGGCCCATCCCGAGGTGCAGCGCGTGCAAGCGCAGATCGACGAGCTGCGCAAGGTCAAGGAAACCCGCATCAAGCAGATCGTCGACGCGATGCAGGTCGAGTTGAACCAGCTCACCAGGCGCGAGGCCGATCTCAAGACGGCGGTGGAGCAACAGAAGCAAGTGGCGTCCACGCAGAGCCGCAAGACGACCGAGCTCGAGGCTCTGCGCAAAGAGGCCGACTCGGCCAAAAGCCTCTACGATGTGTTGCTCCAGAAGTTGAACGAGACGGACATCGCGGCCTCGATCCGAAACAACAACGTGACCGTTGTCGAGCGGGCCGCCCCTCCGACCTCCCCGGTGCGTCCGCGTAAGCTCCGCCTGGCAGGGATCGCGGTGCTCGTCGGCCTCGGACTTGGGGTGGCGCTGGTGCTGGGGAAGGACTATCTCGACAACACCATCCGTGACCCCGAGGAGGTCGAGCGCTACCTGCACATCGACTTGCTCGCGGTCGTGCCAAATCACGAAGACACGAACCTGCAGCTTGTCACCGAGGCCTATCAGAATCTCCGCACCGCCTTGATCTTCGCCAGGCGCGACGACGGCGGCCAGGTAGTGCTCGTGACCGGCACCGCGCCACAGGAGGGCAAGACCACCACCTTGCTCAACCTCGCCAAGCTCCAGGCGTCGTCCGGAGAACGCACCATCGTGGTCGACTGCGATCTTAGGCGCGCCCAGATCCACACGCGGCTCGGTCTGCCGCGCGAGCCCGGGCTGACGACGTACTTCTCCAAGCACGAAGATCTTGATGGTCTGATTCGATCGACGCGCACGCCCAACCTCTACGCACTGACCGCAGGACCGCTTCCGCCCAACCCACCTGCACTGCTCGGGCGTCAGGCCGTGAACGATCTGCTCAATCACCTGCGAAAGAACTTTGAGTGGATCTTGATCGACACGCCGCCATTGGCCTCGGTCACCGACGCGCTGCTGCTCGCGCGCTGGAGCGACCATGTCCTGCTGGTCATCCAGCACAACAAGGTCGACAAACGCCTCATCAAGCGGCAGATCGCGAGCCTGCGTCGGGCCACGCCGAACCTCCTCGGCGCCGTGCTCAACGACATCGACATCCAGGCCAAGGGCTACTACTACTACTACTATCCGCGCAAGGGCGGTGGCGGGCGGAGCTCGGCCGACCCGAAAGCGGTGTCCTAGCGGCGCGGCGGCACTGGTGTCGACCATCCCTCAACGGCGCGCCTGGCGGTCGCTCGTTGTGGCGCTCGCGACCACGCTGATCGTCTGTGCGGGGACCCTGGCCAGCGCAGCCGGCATACCCATCGGTCGCATCACCGTCGTCGGATCGCGCGTGGAGCACTCCTCGAACGGGCGGGATTGGAGTGAGCTCGCCGACGGCGCGTTCTTGCGCACAGGCGATCGCCTCCGCAGCGACGACCGGACGCTCGCGCGCATTAGCGTTGGCTGGGTCACGCTGGTGTTGAGCCCGTCGTCGGAGGTGGGAATCCCGCCGTCGAAGGTGCTTTCGATCCGTCTCGAACGCGGCCGTCTCGAGCAGACCTCGGAGGGCGCAGACATCGTCGCGATGCGGACGCCCGAGTGCCTCGTGAGAGGCAGGGGCCACGTCGTCGTGCGACGCGAGGCTCAAGCGACGGCGATCTCGGTGCGCGTCGGCCGCTTTCGCATCGACGCCTCCGGGAGCGTTGCCAATCTTGAGCCCGGCTTCGGCATACTCGTCCGGCATGGACAACCGCCGCCAGCGCCACGGCCTCTCTTGCCAGCGCCTGAGGGACTCGTGCCAGGCCCTGACCCGCTGTACGTGGAGCGCAACGAACCGGTGCACCTGGAATGGCGCTCTTCCGCGCAGATCCACCAAGTTGAGCTACTCGCAGTGGGCACCGAGGCGCTGGTGCAGCAGACGAACGTCGGCGCTTCGCCTGCGACGGTCACGGTGCCCTGGCCCGGCACATACCGCTTGCGCGTCGTGGCGCGCGACGCGGACGGGCTTGAGAGCCTCCCGTCGCGGTCGGGGCTGCTTTGCGTCCCCGGCTGGTGAATCCTCGCCCCCCTGTCAGGGGGTGGCCGGGCTCGAGGGTCCCTGGGACGGCACGGGCGGTGGCACAGGCGGCGCCGGTGGCACGATCGGCACCGGATTCCCCGGGTTCGGTGGAGCAGCGGGTCCTGCCGGGCCGCCGGCCGCGCCTTGGGCAACGCGATTGACCGGAACGCCAACGTCGATGGTGTCGCCGCAGAACCGGTCGAGCCCGAGCAACTGACGCTTGCGCTCGCGGATGAAGTTCATCGCATCCACGGCGACGCGCCGCGGCACTTGCTTGTCCTCGCCGGAATCGAAGCCGAGTCGTCGCAGCACGGCCTGATAGTCCTCGGGTGCGTCACGTTTGTGGAGCAATCGAATGCGTTGCACGACAGCGCCGGGAGCCAGCGTGACCGCGAGCATATGGCGACCCACGCTGAAGCGAGCGGTCAAGATCTCGCGCCACTCGGGCAGTTCCTTCTCTTGAGCCGACGGGCACAGGATGGCCTTGCGACACGCGTCGGCCAGCCATCTCTGGCCGTGACCCGTGCCGCCGTAGGACTCGAGCGTGTAGAGACCCTCGGCCGCGATGTCGATGACCACGACGGCACGCAGTCCCTGCGATCCCGACTTGAGCCAGGTGGCTTCTGGGCCCAGCGCGGCGGCCGGTATGGTCAGTGCCGCGGAGCCCGCGACGACGACGAACTGAGAGCCGGGAATCTCGATGGGCAGGTCCGCTGGCGGGAGCTGCGATTCGAGATTGAGTGCCTCGATCGCCGTCACCGCCAGATCGGACGGCGAGAGCGGATCGGTCGCGCGCCAGCCGTTCGGCGGCTCGATCGGGCTGAGGCACGGCGGTCCGATCTCGACGCGTTCCAGCGCTGTGCCCTGAGGCAGGGCGAGCGTGGCCAGGTACTGCCCGCGGTCGAGATGGGTAGAACCCACGTCCACCCAGGTGACCTCTCTCCCTGGAGACGCTGGCGCGAAGCGGTGCAGCGGCGCGGGGTTCTCTGGAGCTGAGATCTCGGCCGCCACTGCGGCGTTCGGATCGCCGGCGAGGTGCAGTCGCAGGTGATAGTCACCCGAACGCAGGATCGCCAGTCGGTAGGACACCTCTGCACCAGCGTCGACCGCCTTGAGCGCGCGGTGACCACGCTCGGACTCCATCGTCACGCCTTCGGCCGTGGCGTATTGATCGGGAGCGAAGCTCAGACTGCTCTTCCAGGACAGGAGCGAGAAGACAAGCGATGCCTGCGCGCGTGCCGGCAGGGCCTCTTCCATGTCCAGAGCGCGCACGAGCATGCGGCCCCACTCGGCGTGCGAGACCGGCACGCTGAACGGGTTGCCGTACAGGGGCACCAGCACCGCGGCGGCCACGATGCCAAACAATGCCCAGGTCTTGAACGATGCCAAGTGCAGGTTTCGCATCGCCGTCCGCCTTGCTCTGAGCGCCGTCTTCGTGGCGGAGCCCGCTGCGTGACCTCACGCCCGAGCCGACACCGGCACCAGGAAGAGGCCACAGTCCCTAACTTCCAGCGTACGCCCGCATCCCTGGGAATGCAATGACCAGCCCCGGACGGCCCGATTCCCGGCTAGCGCGAAGCGCGGAGTCTCTCTGCGATGGCCTGTGGCGTTCGTTCGCTGGCTGGCAGGCGCACCAGCTCCCAGGTTGTCTTGAGAGTCGCGATCTCGCCGGCCCTGAGCGTGTGCATGGCCTCGGCCAGCTCGAGCTCGACGTAGGCGACGCCCGGCGGCAGCTCGGCGTCGCCGTCGGGATGCGAGTAGATCTGCGCTCGCTCGCCCGGTGCGACCTCCGAGAGCGGTGTGACGTCGACGGAACGCTCGATGAACAGGTCCTCGCCGCGTTGCCAGGCGAGCACGTCCGCGTCGAGGCGTATTCGGGCTCTGCGGTCCTTGGGTCGCTCGATCGTCAGGACGCGATCCGCGACACGCGTCACACCCCGAAATGGGGCCTCGTCCATCACGCGATAGCCGTCAGCGAGCCGAGTGCCCGGCAAGAGCCGAGCGAAGATCTGACCATCTGCCGGCAGCTGCGTCACGGTCCACGGCGCCAGGCGGAAGTCCGCGTCTGTTGCCAGACGCTCGATGCGATTGGTGAGGAACACCCGCGTCCCCGTCTGCGCCAGGCGGATCTCGCGGATCGTGCGCACGCCAAAGCCGGGGATCGACGGCGACGTCAGCCGCAGCCCGCCGTCGACGATCGCTGCCTCGTGCGCGATCAACCCAGGCAAGTCCGTGGAAGGAGGCCACCCGCTGCCGCAACGCGCTGGCCAGTCCTCTTGGGGCCAAAGCCAGATCTTGTCACCGCCGTAGTTGTACCAGCGGCCAGGCGCGGCTGACACACCTTGCAGTGCCACGTTTTCCCAGAGCAGGTTGGCCTGTCCGAGGTAGCCGTAGTGCACAATGCGCGCGATCGCCGGGACGACGACGAGCTCAACGGTATCGTTTCGCAGGCGATAGGCGTCCGCCCAACCGTGATAGCTGACGCGCTCGATGGACACGGCTGCGGTGGGCGGAGCTGTGGACGCGCTCATCACTGGCAGAACCCAGAGACCGGCGAAACACCATGCCCAGCGGCCCGCTGGGCCGCGGCAGATCCTCCATCGCATACCGCGCCTCTCAGTCTCATATTCGGGCCCACTGTGTGTATCGTACGCGCGCAGCGCCGCCGCTGCCACAGGCCGTACCGCTGTCGGACCACGCGGCGGTCACGATCTCTTCGGTTTTGCTGCGGATGGCGTCTGTGCCGTCGATGCCAGCGAGACATGTCCCCCTGGCACGTCGTTCCCGATGCTCAGTTGGCCGCTGCCGCCCTCGGCAAGAGAGAGTTGGCCGAGCTCGGCGCCCTTGATGCGCGACTGGATCGCCGCAATGGCCGCGCTCGCGGCTCGACGGAGGAGAGGATGCGCGGCAGCGGCCGCATGCAGCGGCGCCACCGCCGTTGCCGCTCCCACGGCGCCCAGCGCCGTTGCGCTGGCGACACGCACCTCCGGCCAGGGCGAGCCAAGAGCATGGATGAGCGCGGGTGCTGCCGCGGCGTCCCGCGTGGCTCCCAGCGCCGCGCAGGCCTCCAGCACGAGCTGCGCGTCCTCATCAGCCAGCAGTGCCGTCAAACGCGCGACAGCCCCTGCCCCGCC
>PMCG01000239.1 GCA_003155335.1 Acidobacteriota bacterium | reverse complement strand
CCCATCGGCGACGAGACCTACGCCGAACCGGCCGTGACGCTCTACCTCAACAACCGCGACGGCACCTTCACCTATGCCTCGCCGAGCGCTGGGCCTGACGCCGTGAAGCCCATCGTCGGACGCGGCATGGCCTTCGCCGATTTCGACAACGACGGCGACATGGACTTCGTCATTGCCTGCCTGAACGGGCCAGCGGTTCTATTCCGCAATGACCAGATGGGCCACAATCACTGGCTCATGCTCCGGACAGTGGGACACAAGAGCAATCGCGATGGCATTGGTGCGCGCATCACCGTGAACGCCGGGGCCATGAGCCAGGTGTGGGAGATCAAGCGCACAGTGGGGATCTACGGGTGCAGCGATCCGCGGGCCCACTTCGGGCTTGGCAGCGCGACAAAGGCGGACCTGGTTCGCGTCCAGTGGCCGAGTGGCCAGACACAGGAGTTCCGCGACGTGGCAGCCGATAGGCACTACCTGCTGGACGAGAGCACCGGCCTCGCGCTGGAACCGATTCGCGGACGAGCGCAGTGAGGCCGAGGCGCGACTGCGGTCGACGTCCGGCAGCGCCGGACGCGCTCAGTTGGCCCCGGCCTCAACGGCCAGGTTGCGGCGCGCGCTGCTAGCGCAGCTCGACGAAGTAGCGGCCGAGATACAGGCGCGGCGCCTGGCCCTTCTCGATCACAACCTGCAACGGCACGGGCTGGGCCAGCTTGGCGTCGTATTGAGCCAGGCCCTCGGCGACCTTCTGTCCGGCAACGTCATAGATGAGGACCTTGGCCGGCGTCTCGCTCGGTGCGGCCGGCTTCTGCAGGCCCAAGCCAAAGGCGCCGACGGGGACTTCGGCGCCGCCGAGCGACACCTTGCGCTCGATAGTCACGAAGCCGAGGTACTTCTGCTGCACGTCCATGCTGTAGCCACTCGTGTCGAGCAGACCAAAGATCATGCGCTTGCCGGCAGGGCACTTCACCATGACGGCGTTGCGCTTTTGCACGGGGATCGCGTTGCCCTCGATGTAGAAGTTGGGCACGATCGCGCCGTCGAACTCCTTGCCTGTGACCTGCGTCCATTGCCCAGTGGTCTGCGCGGCCGCGTGGCCGGCGAGCCAAACACCAGCGAGAACGAACAGGCCGAACAACAAGACTCGCTTCATGATCCCTCCTTGAGCAAGATGCTCTGATTCTCGGACAAAGTGACGGACGCTTCGTGTCGATGGCGCCGCGAAGCGCTCCGATTATACCGCCCGGCCGCCCTGGCCGACGCGAACACGCGGGGCTTTTGCAGCCGCACGCCGTTGGTATAGCCTCTTCGGCTGGGACACGCGGAGGCGGAGATGGACTTTCCCGGCAGCGTCTCGTTCACGATCACGAACGCCTGCAACCTGCGCTGTCGCATGTGCGGCCAGTGGAGCGAGCGCGGCTACATGCGCGAGCGGCCAGCTGCGGCGCGTCCGCCCATGGCCCTGGCTGATTGGAAGCGCCTTGTGGACGAGCTCGCCGAGCACGGCGTGACAGGCGTGCTCCTGCGCGGCGGCGAGCCGTTCCTGTTCCCGGGTATCGTCGAGCTGATCGACCACATCGCGAGCCAGGGGCTCTTCACCTCGATCGATACGAACGGGACGATGCTCGGCCAGTGCGCCGAGGACCTGGTGCGCATCGGCAGGGTGCACGTGACCGTGTCGGTCGACGGGCCTGAGGCGATCCACGACGAGGTGCGAGGAGTGCCCGGCACGTTCGAGAAGGTACGCGAGAACGTGGCCCGTCTGCGCGAGGTGGAGAAGAGCCGCGGCCAAGCCATCAGCAAGAGCATCACCTTCACCATCAGCCCAGACTCGGTCAGGGGGCTCGGGGTCCTGCCCGACGTCGCCCGCAGNNCGCGAGTACGAACGCGAGCTGCGCGACGCGCTCGGTTGCACCGCGTTCTCCTGGCGTGGCTTTGCGCACGAGACCTCGGGAGTGGACATCGAGGTCTTCCAGGCGCAGCACCAGAAGTTCCTCGCCAGCCTCGGCGCGCTCACGAGCTTCCCCTATCTGCCGCTGAGCGACGAGGAGTACGCGCTCTGGTTCCAAGATCCTGTGGCGCCTGTGAAGCGCGCAGATTGTCCCAATATCGAAAGGCTGATCGACATCCAACCGAGCGGAGACGCGAACTTCTGCGTCGACTTCCCGGACTACACGATCGGCAACGCGCGCGACTCGACCATTGCGGAGATCTGGAACGGCGAGCGTGCCGCACGCTTCCGCGAGTACCGGCGGCGCCAGCCGCTGGGCGCGTGTCACCGCTGCGGCGCCAAGTACATGGCGCTGATCGGTGCCTAGTAGCGATGGATGGCAGCGGGACATGACAGCTCGCGCGACACTCGATGCGCAGTACGCCGCATGGNNTCCCTCCCGATCACGCGCATCGTCGTGCATGGTGAGGCATACCCCATCATTCGGAGCATTGAGCCCCGCAAGCGCCATGTTGAGAGTGTCGGCACCCGATTGGCGGGAGGTGAGGGGGTGGCGACCGGCGACACGTCCTTCGATCGACGCGTGATCGTGCGCGGGGACGCCGAGAAAGTCGCAGCGCTCCTCGATGCGCCGACGCGTCACGCGATTGGGCGCGGCGTCCATCTCGCGGACGGCATCTTGACCCGGACGATCCCGCGGCGAATCGGCTCCGCCAAGCTCCTGACGCGGGCGGTGCGCACGACCGTCGCACTGGCGCAGCGGCTGATGGCCGACTGCGACGTCCCGGCGCAGCTCGCGGCCAACGCACGCAACGACCCTGTCGGTGGCGTGCGGCTTCGCAGCCTCGCGCAACTCATCAGGACCTTCCCGGAGAAGGCCCAGCCCGTGCTGAGGTCGGCTCTCAGGGACCACGATCCTGCGGTGCGGTTGTGCGCCGCGCTCGCGCTCAAGGAGAAGGCACAGGGCGCGCTACGCAGCCTGGCGAAATGCCAGCAGCTCGACGAAAAGAGCCAGGTTTCCGCGCTGGCCGCGCTGCGCACGCCGCTGCTCGTCAGGCAGGCCGTCAGAGTCCTCGACATGGCGCTTGGCAGCGCGCGGCACACAGTGGCCGTGGCAGCCGTGAGAATGCTGGGACAAAGGGGCGGGGCAGGGGCTGTCGCGCGTTT
>PMCG01000148.1 GCA_003155335.1 Acidobacteriota bacterium | reverse complement strand
GCTTCAAGCATGCGCCATTCTAACGCTGTTCGCGGCTCAATCGACGATCTCGAAGTCGCTCCACTGCGTGGCAACAGGGCGCTTCTTGCGGCCCGAGCGGTCAACGACCGCCACTTCGAGCGTGTAGTTTCCCGGCTCCAGCGTGAGCGGCAGCCGGACAGCCCCGCCTGCGGGCATGCCGCTCGCATCGGCAACGCGGCTGGGGTCGAAAGTCAGCCTGGCGTCGATCGGCAGCAGCTCACCTTCCCTGAAGAGCCGCACGCGCGTCGCGATCGCCGGCTGGCCTGTGGCCTGATCCAGCGGAGAATTGTAGACAGCGCAAGCGTACGAGACATCCATCCCGCGCCGGAAACGCCTCACCGCTGGCGACGCCCTGGGATCGTCTGCCGGCCCGGCGAGCACGATGCCTGAAATGCCGAACCGCCCCTTGCGGACGTCCGGGATCTCCACAACCTGATTCGCGCTGCCCATTCGCCCTGACGCCAGGTCCCGCACCGCGACTCGGCACTGGTACACGCCCGGCTTCCTCGCCGACATGTCGATCGTGCGGACCACGCCGTACCGAAGGGCCTGGTCGGAGCCGGCGTCTGGCACTGGCACCGTTGCGGCCCTGACGAATAGCTGTTCGACCGGCTGGCCGTCAGGGCCCAAGAGCAGAGCCAGAATCTCGACTTGCGCCTCGTGCGAACCGCTGGCCTCCTCGGAAGTCAAGTCGCGGCCGTCGATGTGCATGAGCGCACGGACCTGTGGGCCATTCTTCGCGTCCCAGCCAAAGAGGGCTGTGAGCTGGACAGGGATCTCCACCGATGCGAACGGTGAGGTGGCCGCCTTCACAAGCGCCGTGTACGGCGTCTGGCCCGCGAGCGGCTTCTTCTTCGCTTCATCGGCGGTCACGAAACTCCGGCGTGAGCGCACGCCAAGACCGGGCCGCTTCACCACGACCTTGGGGTTGTGATAGACGGGGCGGCCTCCGTGCGCGTGTGCGCTCGAATCGTTGGGCGTGTAGCCCATGAGGTAATAGCCCTTCTGGTCGTCGAGGATCTGGGTCGCGGCAGCGACGAGATCGTTCGTGTCAGCCACGAGCAGCCCGCCTGTGCCGTCCGCGAGCGCGGCCATACCCCTGTGCATATCGTCGAGCGCCACCGTCACTCCCATTGTGCTCCCCCCCACCTGCGCCCGCAGACCGCCAGGATCGAGCGCATAGACGACGACGCTGAACTGATTGGCGAGGTCGACAAGGCCCCGCACAAACGTATCGGCCGGATACGGATCGCCCAAATCGTCCTTGCTGGCGAAGCCCTCGGACACAAGCACCACCGACTTCCGGCCAGGGAGATCTCTGAGTCCCTGGACCACGGAGTACAGCGCCCCGAGCGAGCCCCGGCGCATGAAGCCGAAACGAATCTTGTCAATCGCCGCGTGCAGCAGCCTCTTGTCGTTCGTGAACTGCTGAAGCACTCCCATGCCGGAGCTGGTTCGGACGATCGCCACGAGATCGCCGGGCCGCATCTGCTCGTCCACGACTTTGGTCAACATCCGGCGCGCGTAGTAGAAGCTCACGAACGAGAGCGAGAGATCGTCCACCACAAACACCATCGACCGGCGCATGTCCTCGCGGCGAAGCGGACGCAAGACCTGCGGCGCCGGGGCTTGCGCCGCAAGGGGCGCCGGGTGTGCCTTCTCCTCCGACGAATCGAGAACGATGTACTGGAAGTGCGTGAGCGCCTGGGGCCGCCCGTGCTCGTGGATCTCGAAGTCCTCGGCCGTGAGATCGGTCACATGACGGCCTTGCTTGTCCGTCACCACGGCATCGACCTCGACGACTTCCACGTGGGCGCCGAAGGTCGGTTTCGGCGCAGACGGGTCAGCCGGTCGCGACGGCTGTGCCTGGCTCGGCGCGGCAACCGCCAGGCTCAGCGCAACCGTCGCGGCGATACAGCGCATCATGGCTCTTACTCTCGCGTTCCCTTGGCCTATGGACAAGCAATCCTCGTGCCGAATGCGAGACGGCGCAAGGCCTGGGATCCGTCACCTGTAGTGTCGGCCTCGGGCATCGGTGCGTCTCATGCCAAGGACAACTCTGTCCTCAAGCCGCTCTCCACGATCAGGGCCAGGGAGAAGGGACAGACGTCGACTGGCGCGCGCTTGCCCGTGTGGCCTGGATCGGCGACGATGTCGTCTGGGAGAGTGAAATGGCGCATCCAATTCGCGTTGGCATGACGGCGGCCCTGTTGACGATGTTGCTGAGCGCGGGCACGCTCGCGCGCGCCGCCGAGCCGGCCTGGCTGAGGGGTTCCATGGACAAACTGAAGGCGGAGCTGTCGGCCGCGATCGCGCCTGAGGAGCGGCCGCGCCTCGAGCGCGGCCTGGCGCAGGTCGCTCAGTTCTGGCAGGAGACGGACGGCGACGCGGCTGCGTTCGAAGCCTTTGCGCGCGAGCATTTCGCCCGCGATCAGGCGGCGCGCGACGCTGTCTTCGAGCGCTTCGAGCGGCTGCTCGAGCAGGTCGACGGCCACATGGCCGAGCTCGGACGCGAGCTGCGCACGCAGGC
>PMCG01000129.1 GCA_003155335.1 Acidobacteriota bacterium | reverse complement strand
TCGCGCCAGAGAAGACCGTCAAACAGTCGCCGAAAGTCAGATTCTTAGATGGCTTGACGGGGATGTAGCCCGATTTCGGCTCGGCGGCTGCATCTCGGCTGCACCCAGACTGCCGACCGCGTGATGGGGTGTGCTGGCTATCGCGTCGGTTGGTCGCCGGCGCGATGTTCGATGTCGTTCAGGCGGGCGCGGACGTCGCGCAGCGCGGCCTCCAGCGCGACGCGGTTCTTCTCGCCTTCCGCCAAGACAATGTCGATGCGCCGGACCAGGTCGTGGACATGCCTGACGAGCTCCCCTTGCAGCTCGACGTGGCGCTGGTCGATGTCTTCCATGTGGCGTCCGTGGATCCCGAGCACGGAATCGTAGTGCCGGTGCGTGAGCTCGAAGCGCGCGTCGAGGTACTCGATGAGCTGATTGTCGAGTTGAACTTGGCGGGAGTTGAACTGCGTCTGGTGCTCAATGAGCGGGGCCAGCAGGCGGCGCAGTAGCCTGGCGACGCGACCTCGCCAGCCAGAGGGGAGCGGGACAGCGCGCAGGTCCCAGGCTGCGTTGACAGGAGCGCTATCGGGATGAGCCGGCAGAGGAGCCGGAGCAGGCGCAGCGGGACGATTCAGTGGCGTCGGGGCCGCGACCTCGCGCAGCGGCGGCAGAACCTCTCCGGCGATGCGCACTGGGGCAACTTCGTCGCGGACACTGTCCCGGAGGTGACGTAGGGTCTCGCCGACCGGCTCACGCTCCCTGCTCACGCTGGACCTCCTTCGAACAGACCGATTCTACCTGGTGCGCGCGCAGGGGAGGGCACACCGGTCATGGCTCGACCGCAGGCCGTTCGGTGCCTGCTACAAAGACTTCCATATGCGCGCCAGGCGTGCCAGACCGCGTTGGATGGCCCATGTCGTCGACAGGGACGAAGACGATGTTGCCGGGGACTGGGAAATCCTCGACAGGCTGGCTCTCCATACCCTGCTTCCAGAAGTCCATCCAGATCGGCAGCGCCGTGTGCGCACCGTCGCAGCCGCGGCAGAGCCTCTTGCGCTTGTCGTCGTAGCCCACCCATACCCCGGCCGCGAGAGTCGGCTCGAACCCGACGAACCAGCCGTCGGTCCAGTCGTTGGTCGTGCCTGTCTTGCCGGCGATCGGCCGCTTGAGGCTGCGCGCGCGCATGGCCGTGCCGCGCTCCACGACGCCGCGCAGCAGGCTGGTCATGATGTACGCGGTGTCGGCCCGTATCGCGTCGGTGGCCTGCGGGTGGGTCTGCTCGATGACGTTTCCATCGCGATCGGCGATGCGTTCGATCAGGTAGGGACGCATGCGCAGACCCTGATTGGCGAAAGTCGCGAAAGCGGCCGTCAACTCGATCAACGAGACCTCGCCCGCGCCCAGGGCCAAAGGCAGGTACGGCGGCAGGTCCGAGGTGATGCCGAGCTTGTGCGCGTACTCGATGGCGGCCGGCACGCCCAAGTGCTGAAGCGTCTTGACGGCTGGGATGTTCCGGCTCTGCTCGATCGCTTTGCGGAGCGGGATGGGGCCGAGGAATGCGCCGTCGTAGTTGTGAGGCGTCCAGACCTCTCCGGTCCAGGGATTGGGAAAGGAGATCGGAGAATCGACGATGATCGTGGACGGGTTCCAGCCGCCCTTCTCGATGGCTGCCGTGTAGAGGATGGGCTTGAAGGCCGAGCCGGTCTGGCGCTGCGCCTGTGTGGCGCGGTTGAACTTGCTGGTGTCGAAGTCGTAGCCGCCGACCATGGCGCGGATCGCGCCCGTGCGCGCGTCGAGCGCGAGCAGGGCACCCTCGACGCCCGGTTCCTGTTCAAGAACCACGTGCAACTCCGTCGGAGCAGCGTCGCTGCCCTTGGTCAGGATGCGGAATGGCGCGATCGTCCCGCGGGGCAGGATGTCGTCGACGCGCTTGACTCCGGTCCAGGCGATCTCAGGCAAGCCGACGCGGGTATGCGAGTGCGCGATGCGAACGATCGCGACCGCATGATCGGACTGGAGGACCACCCCGCGCACGACGTCGCCAACGTCCATCGATCGGTCCCACTCGGGCAGGACAGCCGCCTCCGGCTCTTTCCAGCGGTCGAACACTGTCTGACTGGGTCGCACGAAGCCGCGCGTCCGGCGATCAAGGGCCCGCAGGCCGTCCGTCACGGCTCGGATCGCCGCGCGTTGGAGTGCTGGATCGAGCGTCGTGTAGACACTCAGGCCGCCCTGGTAGATGCGTTGGCTGCCGTATTCGCGCTCGAGGTACTTGCGCACCTCCTCGACGAAATGGGGCGCGCTCGACGGCGGATCGCGCTTCAGGTGGAGATTGAGGGGAGTCTTCTTGGCCGCCTCTGCCTCGGCGGTAGTGATGTACTTCTCTTCGGCCATGCGGTCCAGGACGTGGTTGCGCCGCTCCATGGCGCGCTCGGGGAAATCGATCGGCGAGAGTCGCGAGGGTCGCTGCGGCAGGCCGGCGAGGAGCGCTGCCTCGGCGAGGGTGAGCGCGCCGATGGACTTGTCGAAGTAGGACTGGCTGGCGGCTTCCACGCCGTAGTTCCCGTGGCCAAAGGGAACCTGATTGCAGTAGAGCGCGAAGATCTCCTCCTTGGTGAAGCTCTTCTCGATCTGGAAGGCGAGGATGACCTCCTTGATCTTGCGCTCGTAGGTCTTCTCAGGGGTCAGGAACAGGATGCGGCTGAGCTGCATCGTCAGCGTGGAGAAGCCCTGCGCCTTGCGGCCGGAACGCAGATTCGCGAACGCCGCTCCGGCGACGCGCCATGGGTTCAGGCCCATGTGCTTCCAGAAATCAGCGTCCTCGACAGCGATGATGGCGTTGCGCAGCACTGGCGGGATGTCCTGGAAGTGGACCACGACGCGACGTTCGATCGAGAACTGGCCGACGAGACTGCCGTCTTTAGCAAAGACCTGCGTGATGATGTTCGGGCGGTAGTTCTCAAGCGAGGAGACTTCCGGCAGGTCGCTGCTGTAGGAGAGGAACACGCCGAGCAGCGCCCCTGCCAGGATCGCCGCGGCGACGAGCAGCGTGAAAGTGATCTTGCGAGCACCCAAGAGCGGCGCGCGCGGAGGGGCAAGCGATCCGGCCACGCAGGGAGACTATACCGGCGTAGGTGCCAGCGGCAAGCCATTGGGTCAGCCGTGTCTCGCGTGGGCACGAGCAGTTTGGCCTACGTCAGCCGCATCTGGCGCTTGCGGAGGCCTGTGGCTTCGACATAGAATCGCATTGAAGCTGATGCGAGGAGGGCCTATGGACGACGAACGTGGTGGGGGCGCTGGGGGTGTGGTTCTTTCCTTCATGGTGGGTGCTCTGACCGGCGCGGCCTTGGCCATCCTGTTCGCGCCGCGCTCCGGTAAGGAGACGCGCGAGCTGCTCGGAGAGAAGCTGCGCGAGGGCGCCGAGCGCGGCCGGGATTTGAAGGATCAGGTCACGGCAAAGGGCCGGCATCTCGTCGAGGGAGCCGGCGAATACGTCGATCGGCAGCGTGAGGTTCTCAAGGAAGGTCGGGATCGGCTGGCCGCCGCCGTCGAGGCGGGCCGTGAGGCCTACCGAGCCGACAAGAAGGAACGCAGCTAGTCGCTCGAGCTCGCGGGATAGCGTCGTATCCTGGGCACGCGGGGGGAGTGAAGTTGGGCATGGAATCCTGGGGTGTCGTCTTCCTGGGTGTGATCGCGGCGGCGTCTGTCGTGCAGGCCGTGTTCTTGATCGGACTGGCGCGCGCCGGTCAGCGTCTGGCCCGGCGAGTCGAGGAGCTGCAGCGACGCATCGACCATGATCTGAGCCCAGGCCTCGAGAATCTCACGCGCATCACGCGCAGCTTTGCTGCCATCACGGACGTGGCTGCCCTACAAGCGCAGCGCGCCGGAGAGATGGTCACGGGAGCCCTTGACCGCGTCGAGGAGACGGTCACCTTGGCCCAGCAGATGGTCTTGAAGCCCCTGGGTTCGTTGGCGGACCTGATGGCGGTGCTCAAGGGCGTGCGCCATGGGATCGAGGTCTATCGCCAGCTCGGCGGCGTGCGGCGCGAGCACCGCGGCGCAGCGCGGCGTTACCAGGACGACGAGCACCTCTTCATCTAGTCTGCGCGGTGCGGGGCGCCGCTCTCCCAGATCCTGCGTGCCAGTGTTCGATCGAAGGCCGCGCGCTGCTGTGCGGTGAAGGTGGCGAGATCCAACCGCAGCCGCTGCCCCGAGACGTCGACCAGGACGACGGCGAACGGTTCGTTCTCTACCTTGGCAATCTGGGTCCATGGCAGAGTGGCGCGCTGCATCAGGCCCTTGACGTGCAGGGCGTCGCGTTCCGCTGTGATGCCGAAGCTCAGGGAATCGAGGCCGAAGAATGCCGTGGCCAAGGCCAGCGCCAGGGCGGCCAGGCGNNGTTGGCTATCGTGAGGCGTGCGCCGTGCCAATGGTATGCGACGAACGACGCTGCGCCGAGTGCCAGTAGGATCGGGATGGCGACGCGGGGGGGCAGTCGGCGAGGGGATCTCATGGCAGGGAGGGTACGATTGACGGTGGCGGAGGTCAAACGTGCACGCCAGTCCTGAGGCGCAATGACCACGGAGGAGACGGCAGCGCGGCGCAGGTCGCTGTGCCCCACAGGCCCCTTCGCGTTTCACGCGATCGCCAAGCCGGCAGGACCAGCCTGTAATCTCGCTTGCACGTACTGCTTCTATAGGGCCAAAGAGCGCCTCTACCCCGAGGCCCGGCGCTTCGTCATGGCCGACGCTGTGCTCGAGTCGTTCATCCGCCAATACATCGAGGCGCAAGACGCGCCTGTCGTGAGCTTCACCTGGCAGGGTGGCGAGCCGACCCTGCTCGGGGTCGACTACTTCCGGCGCGTCGTGGAGCTGGAGCGACGCTACGCCAATGGGAAGCGCATCGAGAACGCCTTTCAGACGAACGGGGTGCTCCTCGACGACGAGTGGGCCAAGTTTCTGGCCGCCGAGCGTTTTCTGGTGGGTATTTCCATCGATGGGCCTGGTGGGCTGAACGATCGCCTGCGTCTCGACCACGGAGGCGGGGCGACGCTGCGACGCGTCCTCGCCGGCCTGGCGGCGCTCAAGAGACACCGCGTGGAGTTCAACACTCTGACCTGTATTCAGGCAGAGAACGCCGAACACCCGCTGGAAGTCTACCGCTTCCTGCGCGAGCTGGGTGCTGGCTTCATGCAGTTCATCCCGGTTGTCGAGCTCCAGACGGAGGGTGGCGCTTCGTTACGCCCGGGCGAGACGGCCGCGGCCGAGTCGCGAGTCGCAAGTTGGTCAGTGGGGCCGGAGCAGTACGGACGTTTTCTCTGCGCGCTGTTCGAGGAGTGGGTGCGGCGCGACGTCGGACGCATCTTTGTGCAGTCGTTCGAGGTGGCTCTGGCCGCGTGGATGGGTCAAGAGTCGAGCCTCTGTCTCTTCCGTCCGACCTGCGGCCTGGCCCTGGTCGTCGAGCACANNCTGGTCCTGGGAGAAGCGCAGATGCGCTTCGGTCGGGAAAAGGCCCGTCTGCCGGGTCGTTGCGAGACCTGTGCGGTGCGCTTCGCCTGCCACGGTGGCTGCCCGAAACAGCGCTTTCTCTCGGCTGGCGAAGGCGCCCCGAACGCGAACTACCTGTGTCCTTCCTACGAGATGTTCCTGCAGTACGCGGACCCGTACCTGCGCTTCATGGCGGACGAGCTGACCGGCGGGAGGGCTGCGGCGGGAGTCATGGGGTGGGCGCGCGATCAGGAGCGGTCGGCCTTGGCCAAGGCGCGGCCCGCGCGGGACGCATCCTGTCCTTGCGGCAGCGGGCGCAAGTACCGCACGTGCTGTGGACGCTGACGGTTGGATCGGCGCCGGCGCGCCGGACGGGGCACCTTACCGGTGCGGTGTCGGCGTGGGTGTGGGCGTGCCTTCCACGCCGAGGTCGCGCAGCCGGCGACGACGCGCGAGCCCCTTGCCGAGCGCCTCATCTGTCTTGGCCAGAGACAGCATGGCGACGGAACGATCCCGAAACGCGAAGACCAGCCGGTCGTCCAGGAACAAGGGCGGGGTCGTGGTCTCGCCCTGGGTCTCGAACGTGGTGCCGAGGCGGCGGTTGGTGATGATGTCCAGGGCGATCAGCGCCGTGCGGTTCTCGCGCGAGCCGTAGCAGGCGATCAAGAGCACGTCTCCGTGCAGCATCGGTGGGGCGAGCGGCCGCGACGGTATGGCCGTGCGCCAGGCAAGATGGCCGGTATTGCGCCGCAACGCCAGCACCACTGCGTCGTGGGGCACGAAGAGGACGACGTCCTTGTAGCAGACGGCTGGGAAGTCGGTCTCGACACCGGTCTTCCATTCCCAGATGCGCTTGCCCGAGTGCAGGCTCAGGGCCAGCAGCCGACCGTCTCCGGTACCGAGGAACAGGCGCCCCTTGTCGTCGGTAACGGGCGCGGCCAGGACTGGCGCTTGCGTCTGGTACGTCCACAGCAGCTTGCCAGTTGCGAGCTCGATGCAGTGGATCGCTCCCTCGCGGGTTCCAGCGACCATGCGGTCG
>PMCG01000253.1:7298-13132 GCA_003155335.1 Acidobacteriota bacterium | reverse complement strand
CGGGCTAGTTGAGCAGAAAGCCCAAGCAGGTGACGAGCGTGCGCTTGAGGTCGCGGCGGTCGACGATGAGGTCGAGCATGCCGTGCGCGAGCAGGAACTCGGAGCGCTGGAAGCCCGGCGGCAGCTTTTGGCGGATGGTCTGCTCGATGACGCGCGGCCCGGCGAATCCGATGAGCGCGCCAGGCTCGGCGATGTTGAGATCCCCGAGCATGGCAAAGGACGCGGTCACGCCACCGGTCGTCGGATCGGTCAAGAGGCTGATGAACGGCACGCCGGCCTCGTCCAGGTGCGCCAGCGCGGCCGAGATCTTGGCCATCTGCATCAGCGAGAGCGCCCCTTCCATCATGCGCGCCCCGCCGGAGCAGGAGATCACGATGAGCGGGATCTTCTCGTGCGCGGCCCGCTCGATCGCGCGCGTGACCTTCTCACCGACTACGACGCCCATCGAGCCGCCGATGAAGCCGTACTCCATAGCGCAGATGATGGTCTTGCGGCCGCCCATTTCGCCGATGGAGGAGATCAGCGCATCGAGCGAGTTGGTCTGGGCACGGCCGTCCTTGAGCCGCCGCGTGTAGGCCTTGGTGTCGACGAAGCCCAGCGGATCGGAGCTCACCAGGCCGCGGTCGAACTCCTCCCACGGCCCGTCGTACAGCAGCTCCAGCCGTCTGCGCGCCGAGATGCGGAAGTGGTGGCCGCACTTGACGCAGACGTGCAGGTTCTTGACGATCTCCTTGCCGTAGATGATCTCCTTGCAGCCCGCGCACTTGATCCACAGGCCTTCAGGAACGCGGCTCTCCGCCTCGTTGCGCAAGAGCGGTTCGGGCTCTTTTCTAAACCAGGACATGCGTTTTCTCTGGGCGTCCCTCGTGCGAGACGAGCGGCGATCCTAGCAGGGCGTGACCATCAGAACAACTTCTGCGCTCCGACCGGAGGTCGCCCCCCCGCTACTCGGCCGACTGCTCCTCTTCCTTCTCGAGATCGTTCTCGATGCCGAGGATGCGGCAGGTGCCGTCGTAGATCTGTTTGGCGGCGTTCTTCGACGCTTGCAGCTCTGCCAAACGCTCCTTGACCCGCGCCAGCTCTTCCTCGATCTGGGTGTTGAGCTCGCCGATCTGCTTGCGGGTGACTTCCAGCGTCTGCTGGTAGAACTGCATCGACTCCTTCGAGATGGCCATGCGTTATCCTCCTCGGGTCATTTTAAGCCCAGGCGTTTGATCAAATCCTCAACCGACGAATCCTCGAGTCTCGGAACTGCGGACGCGCGGCTGCCCGGGTCGCTGCCCGCCGCGTCCAGCTCCACCTCCAAACGCGAGACCAGCGCGTCGGTCTCGTCCTCTCCGTCCAGGGACCTTGCAGCGCCGCGCTCGTCCTCGTCGAAGAGGATCTCCATGTAGCGCGCCAGCTCCGCGATCGTCGGCGGCTGGCGGCCCACCAAGATGCGGTCGAGGTCCTTGGACATCTCGCCCGCATCTTGATAGCGGTTCTCCGGGTCGCGATCAAGCGCCTTCATCGCCACTCGCTCCAGGCGATCGGGGATGCGCGGATTGAGCGTGGTCGGCGCGGCGATGCGGCACTCGCGCACCATCTCGAGCACGTTGGACTCGCTGCCGCCCATGAAAGGCTTCTGATCCGTGATCATCTCGTAGAAGACCAGGCCGAGCGAGAACAGGTCGGAGCGGCGGTCCATCGGCTTGCCCCAGGCCTGCTCCGGGCTCATGTAGAGCAGCTTTCCGCGCAGCGTGCCGGTGTCGGTGCTGCGCGCCTTCGTGGCCGCCTTGGCGATGCCGAAGTCCGTCAGCTTCACCTCGCCCTCGAAGGAGATCAGGATGTTCTGCGGGCTGACGTCGCGATGGACGATGTTCATCGCGCGACCCGCTTCGTCGCGCTTCTTGTGAGCGTGATCGAGCGCCGCGCAGACGCGGCCAATCACCAAGAGCGACAGATCGAGGGGCAGGCGCATGCCGCGTTCGCGGGCGCGCTTCAAGATCGTGCGCAGGTCCCGGCCGTGCACGTACTCCATCGCGATGTAGTAGGCGCGCTCGATGCGGCCGAGGTCGTAGATCTGGACGATGTTCGGATGCGTCAGGCCGGCGACCATCTTGGCCTCGTCAATGAACATGTCCACGAACTCTTTGTTCTCCGAGAGGTGCGGCAGGATGCGCTTGACCGCGACGATCTTCTCAAAGCCCTCGACACCGCTGCGCTTGGCGCGACAGACCTCGGCCATGCCTCCGATGGCGACGCGATCGAGCAAGGTGTAGGGCCCGAAGGTCTGCGGCAGCTTCACCGGCGACCGGCCGCGCGCCTCTGCCGCGCGGAAGGCGCCTTCCACGACCGCGGCCAGGTCCACTTCCTCAGGCGCAGCGCTCTTGGCCACGCGCGCCTTGAAACGCGCGCCCTCGGCATCTCTCTCGGCCTGCGTGCGCGGCGCCTTAGCCTCGCCGGACAGTCGGGGTTCGATCAACTGTCCGAGGATCTCGAGCGACGCGTCCACTCCGTCTGCGGGGAGAGCGGTCGCGGCCGCCGGCTTCGGCCCAGGCACGCTGGCCGCCGACGGCACGGGCTGGAAGGCCTTGTCGAGGAGCGCAGCGACGTCGGCAGGCAGAAGCGCTACGCCGTTCGCGGCGCGGGGTGCGGCCGGTTCACGCCCCGGCTCGCTGACCTGCACGCGAATGGGCCCGCTGCGGGAAGGCTGATTGACTAGCGCGGTAGCGCCGGTCGCTTCCTGGGCCGCATCCACGGCATCGACCATGTCTCCGAATAGGTCCTTGGACGTCAGCAGGTGGTCACGTGTGGCCGCGGCAGACGTCAGAGGCGCCGGCGATGGGGAACGGCCCTTGCGACGGCCTAGCATGGGACTCATCGGCGCTCGCCGCGACTCCGTCGCGCCTCAGGAAACGAGAGCATCTTGCAGAATAGCGGGGGAAGCCCCCCCATGTCAAAGCCCCTCCGGTCGCCCTTCAGTTCGCAGTGGCGCACCGCTACGGGAGCAGGCCCCAAATCTCACGCGCGTACTCGCGGATCGTGCGGTCGCTGGAGAAGTAGCCCATGCGGGCGATGTTGAGCACGGCCTTGCGGTCCCACGCGCGCCGGTCGACAAAGGCGTGCTCGACGTGGTCCTCTGTCGCCACGTAATCCTCGAAATCCGCCAAGTGCATGTAGCGGTCGCCCTGTTCGAGAAGGGCATCGAGGATCGGGCGGTCCACGCCCGGCTGGCCGTCGGCGAAGCGGTCGGCGGCGATGGCTTCGAGCACGCGGGCCAGGCGCGGATCGCGGCGCACGCGCTCCCGTGGGTCATAGTCGCCCTGGCGCTTGAGCGCGGCCACCTGCTCTGCCGTGTGACCGAAGATAAAGACGTTCTCGGCGCCGATCTCGTCGCGCATCTCGATGGTCGCGCCGTCGAGAGTGCCGATGGTCAAAGCGCCGTTCATGGCGAACTTCATGTTGCCCGTGCCGGAGGCTTCGGTGCCGGCGGTCGAGATCTGCTCGCTCAGGTCGGCGGCCGGGATCAGCACCTCAGCCAGCGACACGCGGTAGTCCGGCACAAAGGCCACGCGCATCCAGCCGTTGACGCGCGCATCGGCGTTGACCACACCGGCGATGCCCTGAATCAGCCGGATGATGCGCTTGGCGAGGAAGTAGCCCGGCGCGGCCTTGCCGGCAACCAGGAACGTGCGCGCCACGGGTGGCGTATAGCCTTCCTCGGCGATGCGCAGATAGCGGTCGACGATGTAGAGCGCGTGCAGGAGCTGGCGCTTGTACTCGTGGATGCGTTTGGCGTGCACGCTGAAGAGGCTCTGCGTGTCGGCCACCACGCCCGTCTCGTGCTCGAGCAGTTGGGCCAGGCCGGCCTTGTTGGCATCCTTGACAGCGGCAAACTCGTCCAGGAAGTCGGCATCGTCCGCAAAGGGCTCGAGTCGTCTCCACTGCTCGGCGTCCGTGATCCAGCCGTCGCCGATGCGGCTCTCGATCAGCCGCGCCAGCCCGGGATTCGCCGACAGCACCCAGCGGCGCGGCGTCACCCCGTTGGTCTTGTTCTGAAAACGCTCCGGGAACATCTCGGCGAAGTCCGGTACGAGCGTCTCGCGCACCAGGCGCGAGTGCAACCGGGCCACGCCGTTGACGGCGTGGCTGCCGACGATCGCCAGATGGGCCATGCGCACCTGTTTGGCCGCCGCTTCCTCCACCAGCGACATGCGCCGCTGGCGGTCTGTGTCGTCCGGCCAGCGTGCCGCGACCTCCTGGAGGAAGAAGTGATTGATCTCGTAGATGATCTGGCGGTGGCGCGGCAGGACGCGCTCCAGCAGGTCGACCGGCCACTTCTCGAGTGCCTCCGGCAGGAGCGTGTGATTCGTGTACGAGCAAACCGCGCGCGTGATCTCCCACGCCTCCTCGCGCTGCCGGCCGCGCTCGTCCATCAGAATGCGCATCAGCTCTGCCACGGCCAGCGCGGGATGCGTGTCGTTGAGCTGGATCGCGACCTTGTCGGGCAGAAGCCGCGCATCCGTGTAGTCGCGGAAGAACGAGTCGGTGATGTCGCGCAGCGCGCAGGCGACCAGAAAGTACTCCTGAAGCAAGCGCAGCTCGCGGCCCTGGGTCGGGGCATCCGAGGGGTAGAGCACCTTGGATATCGTCTCGTCCTCGTCCTTCTGGCGCACGGCGTTCAGATAGTCCCCGTTGTTGAAGATCTCGATGTCGAAGTCGCGCGAGGAGCGCGCGGCATACAGACGCAGCGTGTTCACCGTCCCACCGCCGTAGCCGACGATGGGCATGTCGTAAGGCACGCCGATGATCAGGCGCCAGTCCATCCAGGCCTGCTGCTCGATCTCGTCCGGGATCGGGTCGTAGATGCGGCCGTAGACCGGAACCATGAACTCGTCGCTGGTGCTGCGGATAAGCCAGGGCGATTCGCGCGCGCCCCAGTAGTCCGGCGCCTCGTGCTGATGGCCGCGGACAAACTCCTGGCGAAAGAGACCGTACTCGTAGTGCAGGCCGTAGCCGTAGCCAGCCAGCCCGAGAGTGGCCAGTGAGTCGAGGAAACACGCCGCAAGGCGACCAAGACCGCCGTTGCCCAGCGCTGCGTCTGGCTCCGCTTCCATCAGGTCTGCCGGATCGACTCCGAACTCGAGCGCGGCCGAGCGAAACGCGTCGAGCAGACGCAGATTCACGAGATTGTTTGTGAGCGACCGGCCCATCAAGAACTCCATGGACAGGTAGCAGACGCGCTTGACACCCTGCGCGCGCTGGCGCTCTTCAGTCGCGAACATGCCGTCGATCAGGTCGTCGCGCAGCGCCAGCGAGAACGCGTTGGACAAATCCGCCGGCGTGGCCCGCTCGCGTCGCACACCCAGGCTGTAGCGCAAGTGGCGCCGCGCGCGCTCCAGAAGCACCTGGGGACTGACCGGTGGACGCATGGTGCGGCGATCTTAGCCCGGACGCCTGCCGCGCGCATCTCGCTCAGGTAGGGGCGCAGCGGCGCGGCGCCCCTACGAGTTACCCAGCGCGCGCTTCCAGTCGGAGAANNCGCGCAGTTGCGCAACTCGCTCCTCGACGACCTTGATCCCTGCGAACGACTGGCCGTCGAGCGGCGTGTTCTTCTTCGCGACAAAGGGCGCAACAGCCAGAGCCAGCGGATGGATGCGGGCCAGCTCGCGCGCGAGCCGGACCAGCTCGTCGACGTCAGCGTCGGTCTCGCCCGGCAGGCCGATGAGCAGGTAGAGCTTGAGGCGCTTGAAGCCATGATCGCGCGCCAGCTCTGCCGCGCGGATGAGGTCCTTCTCCTGGATGCGGCGCTCCACGAGATCGCGCAGGCGTTGACTCGCGCCGTCAGCGGC
>PMCG01000253.1:6231-7234 GCA_003155335.1 Acidobacteriota bacterium | reverse complement strand
TCGAGCACCCGCTCCTTTGGAACAATGCGCATGCCGCTGTTCGCACCGCGCCGCATGACGCAATAGGCGCAGCCGCGCGAGCAGCCGCGCACAGCCTCCACAAGAAACATGTCGCTGAACTCGGTGTCAGGAGTCAGGATCGGGGCGTACGCCGGCAGCCGGGAATCGTCGCAGCGGCCAAGCGCTGGTAGTTGCGCGCCGTGCAGGCTCGGGACGAACGCGTTAGACACGGTCGCGGCCAGATCTCGGCACGCCTCCTCGCGGTTGCGGCACTGCGCCAGGACGTCGAGCGCGGCGTGGATCGACTCGTCAGCCTCGCCCAGGAGGATTGCATCGGCAAAGGGCGCGAGTGGCAGCGGGTTGGAGAACGTCAGTGGGCCGCCCATGAGCACGAACGGATGGCGCGCGTCACGCTCTTCGGCGAGCGGCGGCACTCCCGCGAGTTCGAGCGCGGTCACGACGCCGGCCAATTCCAGCTCGTACGCGACGGAGAATGCGACTATGGGGAAATCGCCGACAGGGCGTTCGCTCTCGTACGTGAAGAGCGGCATTCGCGCGCGCCGGAACGCGTCCACGTCGTCCGGAAGAAAGGCGCGCTCGGCGGCGTATCCGGAGTGCGCATTGATCTCGCGGTAGATCGTCTGGAAACCGAGTGAAGACATCGCCACCGGATATGGGCTCGGATAGACCAGGGCCATGGCGTGGGTCGCCTGCTTGAAGAGCGTGCCCCGTTCGGCGCTGAGTCTGGTCTGACGCAGCGCGCGGGCGTCCTCGCTGGCGCGCGTCGGCCTAGAAGCCATGGTCGCAGTATGGCATGGCGTGTAGGGGCGCCGCGCCGCTGCGCCCCCACGGGGCGTTCGTGATATGGAATGGCCGTGGACGAGCCCTCTCTCCCGGTGCCGTCGCCGATCGAGCTGGCGCGCCGCGTGGCTGCGCTGTCAGGACTGACAGGACTCGTCCTGTCCTCGGCCGGCTGGGTGGCACGCCCGCAGGCGTTCTGGCG